>NZ_DKSP01000164.1:24408-32921 GCF_002472745.1 Sphingobacterium sp. UBA7253
TATTTACGTTCCTTTGGTCGCAAATATCAATTATATAGATAATAGCGGAAAAGATCTAATTTTTGGAGATAATCCATTGTATGCTCCAGCAAATATAAAAATGTATAAAGTATTGGCAAATGACCAAACAGCTCCAATTAATTTCACTATTAATAAGGATGCAAAATTCCTATCTGTAACATTAGACAAATTAGAAATTGGTACCTTTTATATTGAACTTAAACCTGACGTTACTGATAAAATAACTTATACTACCAAAATTGACCAGAACTCACCTTGCAAGGATTATAAGTTAATTGATATAAAACAGAACGATGTTTTTGCGAAATTTGATAACAAAACACAGGTCTGGACATTAGAAAAATAATAAATATTTCATTTTCCAAATTTATAAATTGAAGGGTAGGAAGTAATTTCTACCCTTTTTTTTGGTGATTATTGTTACTTATAATGCTATTCAAAATAGAGAGAAAACAGATTACATTTTTTGATTTCTCTCAATTTCAAACAGGTTTACACAAATACTCTTTCATAATTTTATTAAACCTTTAGGATGTCCCTAAAGACATTTACTAACAGTCATAAACATAACGTTATGATGAGAAAAAATTTTATAGTGAAAGCATCACTTTTCACTTTAATCTTGGCTTTTATGGTAGCTGGAACATTTGCCATAGCAGCAGTGATGAACAAAAAGGAAAATAAAAAGGAATTGTTAGTCAACACACAATTCCGATTTACTGGAGCTTCTGCAGATTATGATGATATCACAAATGCATCCAATTGGGAAATTGATGATGGTACCAAAAGCTGTAATCCTGGTACCACACTTCCTTGTTTGGTTGCACCAAACATGAGTTCAATTACAACTCCTGCGCAACTTGTCAGTCATCTGGAATCTTTACCAAGTGAAAATGATGCAGAGAATTTTGTCGATACTAAGACAATCGAAAAAAGAGATTAAACCTCCTTCTCAAAAGATGTTGTATTATCGGGGATTTTGTTGAATTCCCGATAATTCGACAACTTCTTCTGGAATTGGCAATGCATATCTTAGATCGTTTGGTTGTAAACTATATGTCTTTGCATTTATTGCCCTTGAAACTAAAATCTTTGCACCATCTCTATTGTATCTCTTCAAATCTGTCCATCTAATTCCGCGCATTAAAAGTGATTTCCTCCTTTCCTTAATAATAATTGATAATACCTCTTCTTTGGAGGAAACCTGATAAGGTTTATACAAGCCCTTTTTCCACCGCTTTATTAATAAAGAATTTAAGTCATCAATAGCTTCTGAAACTTTTCCCAACCTAACATACGATTCCGCTCTATTTAGCATAACCTCGTCAGTTGCGATCCCATCAAATAATTGGTATGAGCCTGTGTAGCTACCATAATATCTTGGATTATTATCATTTGAAATTTTAAAATAAAGTGATTTCCTCAAATCACCTTCTTCATAAGAATTGAAAATATCTGAAACAACAATTGCATTTGTGTATGCTAACATAGAAGGGGTTAACATCTGTGTTCCTAAAATTACTTCTTTATTATATGCATCAAATGGAAATGTCTTACTTCCGTTTAGGTCATTATAATCAATAAGGTCATTATTTATTCTAAGGCAAGAATCGGCAAATAAAAGACTATTCTCATATTCACCCATAACTAAACATAATCTTGATAAAAGGCCATAAGTTGCTGCTTTACTTGTCCGGAGCGGGTGGACCTGAATATCATTGAGTAAAGGTAAAGCTGCTAAGAGATCGTTCTTTGCTTGGTTATAACTTTCTTCAACTGTTGGCCTAGATAATTTCTCATTAAAATCTGTATTGAGTTTAAGTGGAATACCGAGCTTTAATTTATTGTTTTCAGGACTATAAATTGGCGACCATATAAAAGCCAATTTCATAAACATTCTACCTCTAATAGCTAGAGCCTGACCTTTAATATTATCTTTATTTCGTCTATCCGTTTCACTTACCACGATAATATCATCAATTTTTTCCAATACCGAGTTCGCAGTATATATCGTATTATAACAGTATGACCAATTATTGTTATTCGGTGGAAAAACGTTACTATCTTCCCATGTATATAATCTTCGATCTGTTTCTAGTGGAAGACTGTTCCAAGATTTATCTTCAAGGTAGTAATCATCTGCAACTACTTCTACAACACTAGGCTCATATGTTCCTACACGTAAATAATAGTCAAGCAAACTTTGAAGATCTTCCAAAGTGGTGGGTACTGTTAACTTTTGATCCGGTTTTTCATCTAAAAAGGATTTACACGATGTAGAAAGTATTACCAAGATACCTATAGTCAAGAAATTTTTAATTCGCTTCATAACTTTTATAATTAATAATCCATCCTTAAACCAATAGAATATGCCTTACTTTGTGGAATAGTCATATTCGCTCGATTAGGATCTATTTTTTCCTTATTTATTAGCCATATATAGCCTAGATTACTTACATTGAAAAATACCTTCCATGAAACCATTTTTTTTGATCTACGGTTGTCTCCTATTGTATACCCTAGATTGAGATATTCAAGCTTAACATTTCCAGCATTTCTCACATGTAATTCAGCATTTTTATAAAATGAATCGCGGTTGGAATTTAAGGGATAAATAAATGAAGGAACATCAGTTGTTAATTCATCACCTGATGATTGCCATCGTCTTTCAAAATCAGAATGTCCATTTCCTGAATTGACCAGATTATAATAATCTATCGACTCTTTAAGGAAATAATGCCCAAAGGCGAAGGAAAATCTTACATTAAGCGCTAATCGGCCATAATTAAATGAATTACCGATAGATCCATAATATAATGGAATTGCACTTCCTTTAAATATTAAATCATCAATTTTGGTCTGTTCGCCAATAATTTTAGAATAATCTATGCTGGGCTCCTCTCCCAAATATCCAACTGGATTGCCTTTTTCATCTAGACCACCCCATTTATATGCCAACACGGAATAGTAAGGTTTCCCTAAGATTAATGGCCTCGATATTCCGACAAATGAACTTGCTTTTGTACTATTATTATATGCATTTGTCACTTCATCTTTATACCATGAAAAATTTAGTTGAGTCTCCCATCGAAATTTTGTTTTGAGATTTAAAGAACTCACTTCTAAATCAATACCTTTTCCTCGCATCGAACCAACATTTTTAGTTATTGTAGGACCAATACCATGAGTTATATCAACGGCAGAATTTGCGTATAGATCAGATGCCCACTTTCTAAAATATTCAATGCTTCCTCTAAGTCTATCTCCTTTAACTCTAAAATCCAATCCAAAATTTAACATCTTGACTTTTTCCCATCTCAATTCAGGGTTTGAATAACTATTTACACTGCTCATTGGAAATTTTGTAAAAGGAGAAACCGTAGTATAAAGAATCGTGCTTACCGCTGTTCTTGAGGGATCTATATTTCCACTGGTACCATATGTTGCTCTCAACTTCATATATGGAATTGAAGGAACGTTTATAAAATTCTCCTTACTTAAATTCCAACCTAGTCCCGCTGACCATAATGGTCTCCATTTATCATTGGTATTTACACCAAATATGTTTGAAGCATCACGCCTAGCACTAGCAGTCAATACGTATCTATCTAAATAGGTATAAGATACATTTCCAAAATATGATAAATAATTATGTGTTGTTTTATTAAGCCCCACTCTATCAGGAATAAATGATAAACTTCCCGTAGTAAACAATGGATAACGATTAACAACATCAACTGGGATACTTGTCATGAGCTCCTCGTTATATCCAAAATATCTATTTTGGTCAGTTGATTCTTCGATGCTTCGCATTTCAAATCCTAAAAGGCTGTTTAACTTATGATCTTTCAATATTGTTTTATCATAATTTACTTGCGTTCGGAAATTCCAACTTGTCATTGTAGTCTTTCCTTTATCTAAAATTCCTCCTTTTGGTACAATATAGATTAGCTCGCCATTAGCTTGATTGATCTGTGTAAAATCATTGATTAGATTTCGTGTGAAATAGCTTTGTAAATCATTGAGCATATTGCTTTCCGAAAGTTGCTTTTCATAATAACCCTTAAGTTGCACCGTCATTCCGCTAATAGGAAATAAATCCAGCCCTAAATTTGTTGTGAGGTCGGACAATCTACTTGTTTGCCTTGCATGTTTATAATCTTCAAGAGGATAATAATTCCAGTCGAGAAAAGAAGTTTGTGCCATCTCTTCTACAAATTGTTGTCGCCTATTATAAATGGGAATCTGATTACCCTTTTCGTCAAAAAATTTTGTATAAGGTGGGATTTCATAAGAACCATATTTAATTGTCCCATAACCATCCTTTCCTGACTTTGAACTTTTATTTACGTAAAAAAGCCCAACATTCAGCCTCAAATATTTCGAGATTATATAGCTATGATCAGTTTTAAAAGTCAAGCGTTGGTCTCTGTTACCTAAGACACCTGATTTATTATTATAGCCTCCTGAGAATTGCCATGCGACTTTCTCCGATCCACCAGACATTCCGAGGTTGTATTGTTGCTCTATCCCTACTTCATATGTATTGTCAAGAAATTGTTTTTTAAGATCAACTTTTCTATATGAATCTATAATTTTATCAAATTCTATATCTGAAATCTTATTGTTTTTCTTATCAAATAATAGCTCATAAATTGGAGAAAATGGTGGTCTATTGGTTTTAGAGGTATCACTGAATCGGTATTTATTTTCAAAAAGGATCATTTCAAGGTCAATGAAATCAGATGAACTGATCGTTTTTATTTTATTTAAATCAGGCTTTGATTCAATAACCAGATTGGTATTAAAATTGATTTTCGTTGGACTATTTACTCTTCCTTTTTTAGTGGTTATTACAATTACACCATTTCCCGCTCTCGCTCCCCAAATTGAGGCAGCAGCTGCATCTTTTAAGATAGAAATTGATTGAATATCCTCTGGGTTAATATTAGTAATATCTCCTTCATACGGGAAATCATCGACTATAATTAGAGGATTTTGTGGTCCACCCATAGTACTCAATCCTCTAATTGATTGAAATTTATTAGAATTCACTCGACTGGAAATAACATTGTAAGAATTGGCAATAGCTGGTAGTCTATCTAAAATATTGCTAGCAGTTTGTTCAGTAAGTATTTTTTGATTTAAAATAGAAAATGACCCTGTGGTTCTTTCTTTTGGAATATGTTGAATACCCGTGTTTATGACAACTTCATCTATAACATTTTGCTTAGCCACCAAATAAACACTCAAATCTAGTCCTTCTACCGTATCTAACTTTATTTCTTTTTGTATATTGGAAATATGTCTAATTAGTATCATTGAATTCTTTGATTGACCAACTATTTTGAAATATCCTGACTCATTAGTTTCACCTAACTCTTTACCACTTGAATTCGTAATTATTGCTCCGTGTATGGGTTGTTTTTTAGGGTTGAATACTCTTAATGTTTGACTTATAACACTTATGGGAATTAAGAGTAGAAAAATTGAACTTAAAATTCTCATAATGATGGTTTTTTAATTTGATTGCATCCCATATTTAAAATTGTATCCTGAGAAACATTCTTAAGTTTGGATTCAATTATAGTATAGTTCGTAATAGAATTTGATATTATTTTTTGGTTCTCAATTAAGATAATATGTGGCAAATATTTATGGGGGAAATATCCATCTAATATGGTATCATTGACAATAAATTCGAACTTTTCACGATATTCTTTTCCTCTACCTAATAAGTATTGGACTATTTTATCGACATTTTGATATGCGACTGGAATGACTATAAATTTTTTATTATTGTTCGAAAATTCTACCATTTCAGGAAAAGCCTTAAGACAGCTTCCACACCAGGTTGCCCAAAAATCCAACACTATAGTTTTATTTCTGAACTCAGACAAAGATTTTCCAATGGAATCTCCTTTGGAAAGAAAAAGATGTGTTTTTTCCCAAAACTCATCGGGTACTTTCTGACCAACTTCTAATGGTACAATATCCCTTGCTCCAGCCTGCGTTTTTGCAGGCTGTGCTTGGGACAATAAACTAAACATAGAAACAAAACAAACGACTAGAACAAGCGATTTAAATCGTTTATTTTCAAGGTTATGATGTAGGGCACTTCGAATAAATTTCGTTTTTAATTGGGCATAGAAATCCCTTTTGCTTAAATTTCGCATCACATTGGTTTTTAAGAAAAGCTGTTATTTTTTGGTAGGATATAGCTCTTCGTATCTATAATTGATATTTAAAAAAAATGGTGTAGCTAGCTTACTACTAACAAATAAACCATTTGAAGCACGGAATTTTATTCTGGGGATTTCTTAATATTCTTTAATAATTGTTTTTTCATCTGCTCACTATTTTTAAGAGTGAGCCTCTCAAACAAGAAATTTGCGTTACAAAAAACAATAGGGCCGGCCCTTACAAAGTCTAATGCAACTGGCTCTGACAAAGCCAACCCTTCCAAAGGAAGGGCTCCCCATTAGAACATAAGCAGGTACCGACCCTATTGAAATATAGGGTCAGGTAGCACTACTCACACTCGCAGGGTAAATTGTCAGATTTGTTGTGCGAGGCTCGTATAAGCACCTATTATTTACAATTAAGTGCTTAAATCTAATTCATTTTTATTTAATATCCCATTTTTACATTGGGAATATTAATCAAATATAACTAAACCGTTAAAAAATAGTATAGCTAGATCAGGTGTAAAATACACCTCTGGGCAGAATAGTTTTACAATGATATCTTAAAAATTTAGTATATTCGTAATATAATTTTTCCTTTGTTATGTACGATTTTGCTAAAAAACATATTGGTCAAAATATCCGAAAAATTCGTTTATTAAGAGGAATGAAACAGGAAACATTTGCTAAGGAATTAGGCATTGCCCAACAAAATGTATCGAAAATGGAAAATAAAAAAGAAATAAGTGAGGAACAATTGAAGAAAGTTTCTGAAGTGTTACAAGCGAGTGTAGAAGCTATTAAAGGTTTTGATGAAAATGCTATCATTAATAACAATATCCTTAACGATCAAGTGAATAATTATAATATCCATCCTGTTGAGGAAATCGTTAATGTATTTAAAGGTATTCTTTCTTCAAAAGATGACGAAATTGCCCAGCTAAAAGCCGAAATTCTGAATCTCAAATCACCATCGAATGGGAATAAAAAAAATGAAGATACAAACGTGAGAAACATTAAAGAGGCATAATATCTTTAAGTAATTCAATAAAAAGGTCCTTATACATATGTATAAAGACCTTTTTATTGAATTACTATCTGATTTTTTCAATTATAAACAATTTAAACAACTCAAATATCCATAGTTTAGATATTTAGAAGCATTCATGAATCCTTCAACTACTACTAATAAAATTCACTTCGAAGATTTAGCCCCTCTTAGATTTGAGGATCTGGCGGTTAATTTATTAACTAGGGAAATTAATCATACTAAGATGTTTCATTATGGATCATTGGGGAATGATGGTGGCGTGGATATTGAATTGATAGAAAAATTAATCGGAGAGAGAGAACAACGAGTATATGTTCAATGTAAACGATATAAGCGCTTTTCAACAAAAGATGCTGAAAAAGCTATTAGCTCAATCTTAGAAGCTAGCACATTACCAGACAAATTAATTTTCATTGTTACTTGTTCAGTCAGTAAACAAACGACAGATTTTATAAAAAAAAGGTGTGAAAATTTATCCATCTCATGGGATCTTTGGGCAGCCTCAAAACTAGAATCTCTTTTATATTTTAAACATCAAGATCTTCTTAAAACTTATTTTGGAGTCGATGTAAAAACCGAGGAAGATAATATAATCAGTGCTATTGAGAGACGTAAAAGTATGAGAAATACTTTTATCAATGAATTAATGAAGGACTTCAATCCTAGAGAACCTATTTTAGGAGCGCATAGATTCGAAAATAGAAAATTTATTATTCAAACTCCTGAATTCAAGTATGATCTACCGAATGAACCAAATGAACATGGATGGTATCCATACTTTGGAGTGAGACCTTATAGTATTAATGATGAAGGGATTCAAGTTGATTTTTATTGGGGAAATAATTTATATTACCGTGGAACAATTTTGTATGATGATATTTGTTCTTATGATTTTGAAAGTGATAGTGGAAGACCAATTTTCTATTGTCCCTATAAGGGAGAGAATGGTCCATTTTCGACCATTACATCGATCGACAATGAAAATTGCTAAAATCTCTTTGATATTTTGGCTTTATTTCTGCTATAGGATCTACAGTTTAAAGATATGAGAACCCGGTCTCTGTGTGAAAGCGCAGGGGCCTTTTTTTTTTAATAAAAGATGTGAATGGTAATAAATTTCCACCCACATCTTTAAATTTAATATTCTTGAATTGCAGTTTTAGGCTGAATCAATTCGATATTCTCCTTTACATAATTAAAAAGGTTTTTAACATCATTTTCAGTGAGTTTCCCCGAATGAATATTCCGACAAAAGT
>NZ_DKSP01000106.1:0-22117 GCF_002472745.1 Sphingobacterium sp. UBA7253
ATATAGAACGTAAATCTGTACGTTTCAGAACTGTGGGTGACATGACTTGTACAGCAGCGGTAGATTCAACGGCAACTGAGCTAGATGATATTATCGCTGAGATCAAGGCCTCAACGGTAAGTGAACGTGGCGCCAGAATGGACGATAAGGTATCGGAAGCAGCTATGGAAGAACGCAAAAAACAAGGATACTTTTAATTCAAATCAAATACCTGATATTGACAACAATGAATATATTGAAATTTATAACGGCCGGTTCTGTAGATGATGGTAAAAGTACCTTGATTGGCCGATTACTATACGATACAAACTCCATTTTGGATGACCAATTGGAAGCTATACAACGTGCCAACCGTAAAAATGACGACGGAACAGTAGACTTGGCCATATTGACTGATGGACTTAAAGCTGAACGCGAACAAGGGATAACAATCGACGTAGCATATAAATATTTTCAGACCGAACACCGAAAATATATTATAGCCGATGCTCCAGGACATATCCAATACACCAGAAACATGGTAACTGGCGCGTCCAATTCGGATCTTATAATCATTTTGGTTGACGCACGTAAAGGTGTAATAGAGCAAACAAAACGCCATTCTTTCATTGCTAAATTATTGGCCATGAAACAAGTTTTGGTTTGCATAAACAAGATGGATATGGTCGATTATAGCGCTTCTATTTTCGAACAGATCAAAGCCGATTATTTAACTTTAGCGACCAATCTCGGACTTAAGGATATTGATTTCATACCAGTTTCAGCCTTAAAAGGAGACAATATTGTCCATAAGTCCGAAAGAATGAGTTGGTATGCAGGCGAATCTTTATTGGATTACCTAGAAAATGTGGAAATTCACGAACAGGAAGCAGCCAGCTGGCGGTTTCCCGTCCAATGGGTTGTAAGACCGCAAACAGATGATTTGCACGATTATAGAGGTTATGCAGGCCGCGTACTAGGAGAGGGATTAACGGTTGGTGACCAGGTTATTGTTTATCCAGCAGAAACATATAGTACAATTCAAGCGATTGAATTAAACGGACAACAACTTCAACGGGCTGAAAACGGACAATCTGTTATTGTACACCTCAGTGATGATGTTGATATTAGTCGTGGCGATACCATTACGAGTGTAGAACATCCACCAAAGTTTGAGCGTAATATTCAAGCAAATTTATGTTGGTTCGACAATAAACCTTTGGATACAACACAAGTGTATCTTGTCCAAAGTCACAGTAAATTAACCAAAGTTAAGATCGTAGATGTGTTGTATAAATTTGATATCAATACACAGGAAAAAATATACCACGACCCGATCAAACTAAATGATATTGGTCGAATAACCCTTAAATCTGCAGAGAATCTAGTATTTGATTTACAGCAGGAAAATGCCGCAAATTCTCAAGCCATTGTTATTGATCCGCGGACAAATTTAACAGTCGGCGCATTGATGATCCAAGCTGTCGACTAACAAAGACGATTAATCGTAAATATTCAACCTAAATATTTTTTAAGGAACTCAGACAATGTTTGGGTTCCTTTTATATTTACTGTAGTACAAAAGCAGAGACAATTATTACAACCAACATCCCAGTATTCGGCTTATTATTAAAAACTGTTGATTTACAAAAATACTATTGAATCAATATAAAAGGAGAGTATTCAAAACATCTATTTAACATAATATAAATTATAAATAACTAATATACAAAAAGGATATAGGCCTCCGAGTTAAAACTAAGCTAAAATATTTGCCAAATAATCATAAAAAAGCGTTAGATGTTAGATATTTTATAATTATTAGCTCTATTTCAATCTATTTTATCAAAACAGAATCATTTTCGTTTTTCAATAATAAAAATCGAACAAAATACAGTCAATTTATCACTACACACACATTTCACCAATGAATCGTCTATTTTAAACGAAAAATATAAAATATGAAATTTCATTAAAACAGATTAATATTTGTAAATAATTAACAAATATTGGTTTTTCATTAAAAAATACATAAATTAGTGCCAGCCAAAGGGAAATTTTACTAATTAAAACATGTCAAAAAATTTTAACGAGTTCATCTCAATCGTTGAGAAACGCAATCCAAATGAACCAGAATTCTTACAAGCTGTAAAAGAAGTTACCGAGGATTTATTTCCTTATATTACCGAAAACCATCCTGAATTTTTCGACCAAAAGATTCTTGAAAGACTGACTGAACCAGAGCGGATTATATCCTTCCGTGTAACCTGGTTGGATGATAACCATCAGGTACAGGTAAATCGTGGTTATCGTGTTCAAATGAACAGTTCAATCGGTCCATATAAAGGCGGTCTCCGCTTCGCTCCTTCTGTTAATCAAAGTATTTTAAAATTCCTCGCTTTTGAGCAAGTATTTAAAAACAGCTTAACAGGACTGCCAATTGGTGGTGGTAAAGGAGGCTCTGATTTTGACCCTAAAGGTAAATCAGATAATGAAATTATGCGTTTTTGTCAAAGCTTTATGACTGAACTTTATCGTCATATTGGTGCAGATACAGATGTTCCTGCAGGAGATATTGGCGTTGGTGGACGTGAAATAGGTTTCCTATTTGGTCAATTTAAGCGACTTCAAAACAATTTTACAGGTGTTCTAACAGGTAAAGGTGAATTATGGGGTGGATCATATATTCGTCCTGAAGCTACTGGCTATGGGCTTCTATATTTTGTTGACTGTATATTTAAATATCAAGGAAAATCTTTACAAGGTCAAGTAGCGACAGTATCTGGTGCTGGCAACGTAGCCTTTTACGCTGTTGAAAAAGCCGTTCAACTTGGTGCCAAAGTGATTACAGTTTCAAATAGCTTGGGTACACTTTATGATCCTGATGGTTTTGATGCCGAAAAAATGGCATTTGGGGCTACCTTGGGAAGAAACCTCGATCAATACCCTGCACGTTATCCGAATGCCCAGTTCTTACCTGGTCAAAAGCCTTGGCAATTTAAATGTGATATCGCATTGCCATGTGCAACACAAAATGAATTAGAAGAATCGGATGCTAAAGCGCTTGTAGCAAATGGTTGTATCTGCGTAGCTGAGGGTGCCAATATGCCTTCTACTGCAGAAGCTATTAAAGTTTTTCTAGACGCAAAAATCAGTTTTGCACCCGGTAAAGCCGCGAATGCTGGAGGTGTTGCTGTCAGCGGTTTAGAAATGTCTCAAAACTCAATCCGGACACAATGGTGTACAGAAGAAGTTGACAATCGCTTAAAAATTATTATGGAAAGCATTCACGAAACTTGTTTGAAATATGGCCAAGACAGTGGATTCGTTAATTATTTGAAAGGTGCCAATATTGGTGGTTTCATAAAAGTCGCTAACGCGATGAAAGCACAAGGTATCGTATAACACGCCTTTTTCTAATCATATCATAATCCTGAGCGCTCAAATGCATTGCATTTGGGCGTTTTTTTATATTTTTATGCTAATTTTAAAAAACACGAAATTTACATGAGATTAATAGCTGAACTCCCCCATCCCGATTGCAAGATTTCAATTTTTGGTATGAATCAAAAATTCATTATTAAATTTGAGCAAGGAAACTTAGAACAATCCTATAAAATTGCAGAAATGGATATAATTGGCGGTGTAAATGGGGTATTTGATTTACTCGACGAAGAATTTCTAAAGAGTGTGATCAATCAATTCGCTTCGATGCGCCAATCTTTTAACAATGCTTATAGTAGATACGAATAAAAAATCTATGCTGAACTATATCTATTTTGTGGCATTTTGGGCCTGTCAAATTATTTCATCTATCCTATTTAAACTTGGCGGGGTACATCCGAAGTATAAATGGACAACTTTAATTATTGGAAACATTATTCTTTTATCAGCAAGTTGGTTTCTTGTACAGTTATTTAAAAATGTCTCTCAACCCATCGTAATTGCCTTATGTTCTGGCGGTACGTTTTTGACCGTCCAGTTGGCGATGGCGCTATATTTTAAAAGTTCATTGAGCTGGCAGCAAGTACTAGGTATGTTTGTCATTATTTCAGGCATGGTTTTGATTACTTTTGGAGGTAAAGAAACAACCTAAGCTATGCTGAAATTAGTTATAGATGTGTTTATTTGTTATAGTAAAACTCATCTATAACTAATGAACCTGCCAATTGTTGGTTAAAACGATCTAGATCGGTCATTTTGCCAGAAATATCATACATTACCTCCAACTTACCATTGATCTTTTCAATAACACGTCTAGTAGCTTTAATCTTAAAATCCAATGCCAATTGTTCAAACTCATGTAAGTGATAAAACTCATTGGAACTAAATTTCACGTGTAGAGAACGGATTAGGTAATAACGAGCCAGAAGAATTTCTATCCGCTGAAAAAGCGCGAGTATTACCACCATAAAGACAGCAAAGGAAATGGCATAAACCAGTTGCCCCAATCCGGCAAACATTCCAATACCAGCTGTCGCCCAAATAACGGCCGCCGTTGTGAGACCACTGACCGATAGCTTGCCTTTAAAGATCACACCAGCGCCAATAAAGCCTATACCAGTCACAATATTTGCAGCTACGCGATCCGTACTATTTCCAATAAACAAACAGGAGACAATAGTAAACATCGCCGAACCGAAACAAATAAGTACTACCGTTCGAAATCCAGCAGATTTATTCCTATACTCACGTTCAAAACCAATTAAACTGCCACACAGAATTGAAGTGATCGCGTTTAACAAAGGCTCACTAGTCAAAAAGTTAATAATATTCTCCATACTAAACTTTGCAGAAAGATGAAACATGGAACTCCAAACATTCGCAGCTCCATGCAATATAGGCTATAGATAAGCGTATGTTATACCATCGCCCCCACGATCTTGATGCTCGTCCTCAAAACGGCTTACATGGCTATATTTACGGAGGTAGTCGCGAATAAATTTGCGCAAAATACCATCACCTTTACCATGAATAATTTTTAACGATGGGTAACCTATCATGACGGCCCGATCCAGAACACGTTCTAATTCATTCAGTGCGTCTTCTGTGCGCATGCCTCTTAAATCAAGTTCTGGTTTAAAATCAGCAACACTACCAGAAGACAGTGATTTTGACAGGCTTTTTGCGGACTTCTTCCCTTCCCGACCTTCGAGTTTAACGACATTCTTTCGCTTTTGAACAGTACGCAATTCACCCATGGCAAGAATAAGGTTGTTCTTTGCAATTTCGACAATCTGCGCTTCAGCACCATTATCAATAATCTGCACCCAATCCCCAATATTTAATACAGTGGATTCAGGTGTTTTCTCTTTGACGATTTGCTTTGCTGGTTTTTGCTCTTTGGGGAGAACAGCTTGAAGTGCCTGATCCAAATTGCTGCGCAACTCACGTGTTTTCTCTTTATCCGCTTTTGCAGATTTGATCTGTGCTACGGTATTTTCGATTAACTTATTCGAACTTTTAATAATCTGCTGCGCTTCCTCTTTCGCCTTCTTCAAAATCACGCGCTTATTTTCTTCCAAATAACTTTGCAATTCCAAATACTCCGATTTAATCGACTCCAGTTCCTTCTCGCGCTTATTAATAGCAATTTTTGTATCAAACACCTCTTTCTTCTCTCGTTCAAGATCGATCAATAGTGTATCTACTTTCTTCTGCTGAACACCAATTTTACTTTTAGCAGATTCCAGAATATCCTTACCTAATCCTATTTTCTGCGCGATTTCGAAAGCATAAGAGCTTCCTGGCTTGCCAATTTGAAGGATATACATCGGTTTCATTTCGCGATTGTCAAATAACATTGAAGCATTTTCCAAACCCGTCGTGTTACTAGCAAAAACTTTAAGATTTGAATAGTGTGTTGTCACAACTCCCCTAATTTGCTTTTTGCTAAGTGATTCCAATACAGCCTCAGCAATAGGTCCTCCAAACAAAGGGTCAGTACCCGTTCCAAACTCATCGATCAGTACCAAAGTACGCCCGTTTGCAAATTCCGTGAAATATTTCATCTTGGACAGATGCGCGCTGTATGTACTTAAATCACTTTCAATGGATTGATCGTCGCCTATATCTGCAAATATTTGCTTAAAAACACCGACTTTACTTGTCGGTTCCGCTGGTATTAATAAGCCCGATTGCACCATGATTTGCAACAGGCCAACCGTTTTCATACATACAGATTTCCCTCCTGCATTCGGTCCTGAGACAACAATAATGCGTTGAATATTATCGATTTGAATATTCAACGGAACAACAGTATGATGCTGATTCAGCAATAGAAGCGGGTGTCGACCATTGACCAAATTAATCTCGGCCTCCTTCGATAACTCCGGCATCTCCGCCTCAATATCCAAAGCAAAAAGTGCTTTCGCACGCACAAAATCTACTTTGGTCAATAGGCTATGATAGGAAAGCAATAGCGGAATATGTGGTCGGACCTTGTCCGTTAGCTCCACTAAAATACGGATGACCTCACGTCTACGTTCAAACTCTAAATCCCTAATCTTATTATTTAACTGAAATACTTCTTCAGGTTCTATATAAGCTGTTTGTCCTGTAGCTGATTCATCATGAATCAAACCTTTGAGCTTTCTTTTATTTTCCGCAAGAATAGGAATACAGAGCCTTCCATCCCGTATCGTCAGATTCCCGTCCGCTGTCCAGCCACTGTCCTGTGCGCTCTTAAAGATACTATTGATACGTTTAAGTGCCTCCTGTTCCGCTCGTTGAATCTGTTGGGTTATTTCCAACAATAATCGAGAAGCATTATTTTTAAGCTTTCCACGTTCATCAATGATCATTTCAATATCGCGAATAATTCCCTTCTCGATCGGTAAATGTTCAAATAATACCTCTAGATTGGGATAGAGTCCCTCCCGTTCATTAAAATAACGAATAATCGCGTAGACAGTCTTGAGGGATAATAATACCCGAAAGAATTCATCCTCGAATAAAAATGTCCCCTCTACCCGAGCTTTCTCAATAATAGATCGAAGCGGAAAGAAATTTTCAACCGGAAATGCGCCATCATTCAATAGAAGATCCTTAAACTCGCTGGTTTGTCTTAGAAACCGGTCGATTTGGTCAAACCGAGTTTGAGGTTGAATTTTTTCAACCAACTCACGCCCCGACTCGCTTAGGCATTTTTGTTTTATTTTATCTTTTATCTCGGAAAACCCGAGTTTATCAATTGCATTTATTGGATATACCATAGAAATTATATTCTTTGATGGTTAAAGTTTCGTCGGCGGCTTGATATGCTGCGGCGGCGTAAGAATTGGTCTTTTTTCCAATTCATTTGTTGGTAATTGTGGCTCCACATGCTTTTGTGTCACAACAGTATCCTTGACTGAAGTACCAGGTGTTTTCAGTTGGGAAGCTGTATCTTTCTGTGGAGAAGGTGATTCAATTGGTAAATTTGAATTACCGACCGACAACTGGTTCATGAGATAGCCATTCAAGCTTATACCAGTCTTTGTTTGAACACTGGTATTAAACAAGGAAGAAGCTTCCCTAAAGTTGAATTTCGTCTTATTTGGCAGATAATGGATAAGTGCTGCAATTCGTTCCTGATAAGCCTGTTGTGCACGCATAACACGATTGGTACTATCTTGAAGACGCATATTCTGGATTGAATCACGCGTTCGAATTGAATCTTGTTTTTTCCGTTCTATATCTGCATAAATCTTATTTTCCTTCGTTAAATTATCCTCCACTTTTTTATAAATCGCAGACATTACTTCAGCATCCTTACCATAATAGTCTAAGTTCTTTCGAAAAGAAATCGAATCCAATCCATATTTATCAAAGGTCACTTGATACAAAGGCAACATCACTTTACGTGCACTATCAATGGGTAAAATATTAAGATAAGAGTCTGTCAGCTGAATTTCTGTCAAGGCATCCACAAACTTACTTTGAGAGATAATATCTTTCTCCCCAGTTCCGACACAAGAACCAAATAAAAAAATCACTGCAAGTAGATTCAGTATTAATCGTAGCATTTCGTAGTTTTGTACAAATTTACAAAAAGCACCGACATTTGGCACTTTTTACATCATCAAAACTATATCGGAAATGAGTATTGCTAGTAATTTAGAAACGTTAAGATTGGAAACCGAGGCTGTTGGGGTACAACTTGTAGCAGTTTCAAAAACAAAATCCAATTCGGACATTATGGAAGCCTATGAGGCAGGACAACGTATCTTTGGTGAGAATCATGTTCAAGAATTAGTAGAGAAAGCAGCGCTTTTACCTAAAGATATTCAGTGGCATATGATTGGCCACCTTCAAACAAATAAGGTTAAATATATTACACCATTCATCAGCTTAATTGCGTCAGTTGATTCATTAAAATTATTAAAGGAGATTAACAAACATGCTCAGAAAGCGAAGCGTACAATCGACTGTTTGTTGCAAGTATATATTGCAGAAGAAGAAACAAAATTTGGTTTCGACCATGCCGAGCTAGTTGAGCTTCTTCGCGACGACGAGTTTCTCGAATTAAAAAATATTCGAATTTGTGGCTTAATGGGCATAGCATCCAATACGGATAAAGAAAAAGTCATTAAGGCTGAATTCTATGAGTTAAAAATGTTATTCGATGGAATTAAGACAAGTTTTTACCGGAAAGAAGAATATTTCTGTATTCTCTCCATGGGGATGTCTTCAGACTATAAGCTGGCGATTGAAGAAGGTTCAACAATGGTACGCATCGGAAGCACAATATTTGGTAAAAGAGTAATTAAGCACTTCAAAAACAATGATTAAAGCAACCATACGAGAGGCTATCGACAATGATTGCCCACAAATGCTTGAGCTGATTAAAGAATTGGCTATTTTTGAAAAAGCACCAGACGAAGTCACAGTATCACTTGAAGAATTTAAAGATGCAGGCTTTGGAAAGAATTCCGTTTGGGGCGCATTCGTTGCTGAAGTGGATGGCGAAATTGTCGGAATTTCATTATATTATGTCCGATATTCAACGTGGAAAGGCAGAAGACTCTATTTGGAGGATCTGATTGTCACCGAAAGCATGCGAGGTTTAGGGATAGGAAAACTGCTTTTTGATAAAACTTTAGCTTACGGCAAACAATGTGGATTCCATGGCATGGTATGGCAAGTCCTCGATTGGAATGAACCCGCTATAAAGTTTTATGAAAAATATAAAGCAAACTTTGATGCCGAATGGATCAATGTGTCAATCACTTATTAAATAACGGAGATAATCTATTCAATGCGATTTTACTTTTCTTTAATAATATTAGTTATCAGCTGTTTGCTATCTGCTTGCGATGACCACAAAAAGGCCGCTATAGCGGCACAGCTCACGGACACACTCTCCTATAGTCAAAAAAGCATAGATGAGCATAGCAATTATTTTCTTAAAGAAGATGATCGATTGGACACAACGTATTTTCGCGCAAAATACCCTGTTTTTCAAGAAGATAAAATTAATGAACTTATCACCAATATTGTTCATCTCGAAGGCGACACAAGTATGCAGGAGGCCGCCCATCGTTTTATTAATTCTTACAATGAATATGTGGAGGATAATAACGGCAAATCCACTGCAACCTGGAACCGGGATCTACAGGTCGATGTGATCGCCAATACTCCTGTTTTTTTGGGACTAAGAACAAAGCAGGACGAATACACGGGCGGTGCACATGGGGACCACTTCACCCTCTATTCAAACTTCGATAGACAGTCAAACAAACAGATTATGATTGATGACATTATTCAGAAAGAGAATAAAGATAAATTTGTCAAAATCGCTGAGCAATATTTCCGCAAACAAGAAGGGTTAAGCGCGGACGATTCTTTAAGTGGAAAGTATTTTTTTGAAGATGGTAGGTTTTCGCTCGCAGATAATTTTACGTTTGAAAAGGACGATATTCTATTTTATTATAACGTGTATGAGATCAAATCCTATGCAGAGGGAAATACAGAATTACGTATTCCCTACACGACATTCAAACATTTGATTTCTGACAAAGGATTACATTATATCAATAGTATCAATTAGCAATCAACTAAACTAATAAATAAATGCAGGTTTTTAAATTTGGGGGCGCATCAGTAAAGGATGCAGAAAGTGTCAGAAATTCAGCGCGGATTATTTCAAAATACAAGGGCGAAGCCTTGTTAGTTGTCATATCAGCGATGGGAAAGACAACAAACCTTCTAGAAAAATTGACCAAAGAATATTTTAACAATACTGGCAACCAATTTCAGACATTGGAAGAGGCCAAAGAATTTCACTTTCATATTCTTCGAGAATTATTTCCTGACGCTGAACACCCTATATTTGACGAGATTTCTAACTGCTTTGTGGAGATCGAGTGGATTTTAGAGGAGGAACCTCAAGATTCATATGATTATCTTTTCGATCAAATTGTATCGATGGGTGAACTTATCTCGACAAAGATTGTGGCAGCTTATGTTGCTTTTATTGGTGAAAAGGTAAAATGGCTCGATGCGCGTGATTATATATTCACAGACAATACGTATCGCGAAGCAGTTGTAGACTGGAATAAAACTGAAGAAAAAATTCGCACGGAGTTGCCTGCAATACTTGACGAATATATCGTGATTACGCAAGGTTTTTTGGGATCTACCTCTGAAAATTTCACAACTACTTTGGGTCGTGAAGGCTCCGATTATTCGGCTGCGATCTTTGCTTCTTGTTTGAATGCTGAAAATGTAACGATTTGGAAGGATGTTCCTGGTGTACTTAATGCCGATCCAAAATGGTTTGAGAAAACCGAGCTAATTCCCGAGTTATCCTATACAGATGCCATCGAACTCACTTATTATGGTGCCACGGTCATTCACCCTAAAACCATCAAACCATTACAGAATAAGAAAATCGCATTGAACGTACGTTCCTTTGTCGACCCCGATTCTCCGGGTACTATGATAAAAAGTACGAATCAAACATTACCTGTCCCTTCTTTCATATTCAAGGTAAATCAAATTTTTGTTTCAATCTCTCCAAGGGACTTTTCTTTTATCGTGGAAGATAATTTAAGAGATATCTTCAATCTATTCTACGAGCATCGTATCAAAATCAATATGATGCACAACACAGCTATCAATTTCACCGTTGCAGTAGATGATACAGGAAAAAATCTGGTGGACTTAATCAATGAGCTGGAGCAAAGGTTCAAAGTCAAACATGAATCCGGACTCGAACTTATTACAATTCGTTATTACAATCAAGAAACAATTGATCGCGTTTTGGTTGATAAGCAAGTTATTAGTGAATTAAAGGATACATATACCTGTCAGCTTCTCGTAAAGAAAATATAAATGAATACATTGATCCTTCAAGAGGAGATTCAACAGTTTTTAGATAAAAACGCACTTGAGTCCCCTACTAAAATTGCATTAAAAAAATCTCCTTTTGAAGGAATATTGTCTTCCGAGCTTGCCGCACAACTCGACGGAAGACAACGGGCGAGCGCAAAAATTCCCTTATGGGCGGAAACGCCAGGGATCTATTTTCCTGCCAAGCTTAACTTGGAGCAATGTTCTTCGGAAACAACGGCAGTATTCAAAAGTTCACTGATTAAAAAAGGTACACGCTTGATTGATGCCACCAGTGGCTTTGGGGTAGATAGCTTTTACTTCTCAAAACAGGCTGCACAGGTTACGTCTTGCGAACTAAATCCTGATTTGGCAGCGATCACAAAACATAATGCCGCTGTATTGAAAGCAGATAACCTTCAGATCATTGCCGCTAACGGTGTTGATTACATTCTCAATGATCCAATCAAACAATTTGATTACATCTATTTAGATCCTTCGAGAAGAATTCAAAACAAAAAAGTCTTTTTATTGGATGAATGTGAACCTAATTTAGTGCAATTGCAGGATGACTTTTTTCAACGCAGCAACACCATCATTAGCAAACTTGCACCACTATTGGATATCTCTTCTGCCATACAACAGCTTAGACATGTAAAAGATGTTTATGTTGTATCCTCACAAAATGACTGCAAAGAGCTTATTTTCGTGCAAGAAAAAGATTATGAAGGTGACGCCGTCGTTCATGCCATCAGATTATATCACGGACAGCAACAAGTTATCTCCTTCACCTATGAAAGTGAGCGCGCTCTCGTCAATGAATATAGCGAACCACTATCCTATTTATATGAACCAGATGTTGCTCTCTCCAAAGCCGGGGCCTTTAAAACGGTTGGCCAATTATTTAACATCAAAAAACTTCATAAAAACACGCATCTCTACACTTCCGATCAAAAGATCGAAAACTTTCCTGGTAAAACATTCATCGTAAAACAGGTAGAATCCTTTTCTGATTTCAAGAAAAACAAGAAATCATTGCAATCAGGGATAATTGCCAAAAATTTCCCGCTCAAAACAGAAGAGATTAAAAAGAAATTTAAAATCAAGGACGTTGGGAACTCCTTTTCTTTTTTTACGACAACCCTAAATGATCAATTTAGTGTCATACATACACAGCGAATGCTAGAATAGACATTTTCATTACAATTGTCGAAAATCTTCTCCGTAATTTTAATGTATGGATAAAATAGCATTATCAGCATTGGATTTGGCTCCGATCAAAAAAGGGGAGCATACAGCGAGCGCATTGGCTCGTACTGTTAAGATTGCCCGACATGTAGAAAAATTAGATTTTAAAAGAATATGGGTGGCCGAACATCATAATATGGAATATATTGCCAGTTCAGCAACTTCACTCCTAATACAACATATCGCATCAAATACCAGTTCTATTCGCGTGGGTTCTGGTGGGATCATGTTGCCAAATCATGCTCCTTTAGTCATTGCAGAGCAATTTGGAACCTTAGAGACCTTATTTCCAGGGCGTATTGACCTCGGTTTAGGACGTGCACCAGGCACTGATCAATTGACCGCAATGGCTTTACGTAGAAACAACTTGAATACAGCATTTCAATTTCCTCAAGAGGTAAAAGACTTACAGCGCTACTTCAGTGCAGACAACTATGACGCAAAAGTACGTGCATTTCCAGGAGAAGGACTGGATATCCCACTTTATATCCTCGGGTCAAGTACCGATAGTGCCTATTTAGCCGCTAGTCTAGGTCTTCCTTATGCTTTTGCAACGCATTTTGCTCCAGCTCAGTTTGCCTCAGCAAGCATGATCTATCATCAAAATTTTGTTCCTTCTAATGCCTTGGAAAAGCCATATTTCATTTCTTGTGTAAATGTTATTGCTGCCGATAGTACCGAAGAAGCCAATTTTTTGGCAACAAGCTTCTATAATCTATTCGCCGGTATTGTGACAAATACCAGAAGGCCACTTTCAGAACCTAGTCAGGAAGTTATCTATAAAGGCATTCCGGCGATAGAACAGGCCGTGCAAAGTATGGCTTCCTGTGCATTTATCGGCGATGGCACTAAAATTCTTCCGGAAATCGAAAAATTCGTAAACGATCACAAAGTGGACGAGATCATGGCTACTTCCTATATCTTTGATGATGAAAAGTGTCTCCATTCGTTATCATTGTTGAAAGAAATACTCGCTTAAGGATCCAAGCTACTTTATATACGGTGAATTTTATATATTTAAACAAAATTCACCGTATATGAATATTTCCATTAACATTAGCCTGATCCTGGGATTATTTTTCCTGCAGGCATGTACAAACTCCTCTACAAAACAGCACAGAAATTTACCTGATACAGCAAACACTTCGGATAGTTTAGCCCTATCAACTAGCGATAGCACTACATCGTTCGTTTCTCCTAAAAGTGATTCTTCACAAGGACAGATTTTTCTAGTGCGCAGCTATCGTATATGGGAAAAGAACGATCCTACAACAGTATTAAACAAAGAATGGTATGATCTCTATGAAGAGAATGGTCAATATTATTTAGGTAAAGCCGATTATGAGGTCAAGGACGGTTTTGACGATTGCGCACAAGTAGTGACTAAAAGCGTTGAATCACGAAGAAATTCATTGTTATTCTTGAAACTCAAGGGGCTTAAAGCTGGTGCTGTGGAACATGTTAAAATAAGTCACTCCGAAGTCTGGCCAAAAGAATCCGTTGCATATTCTTTCAATAACCAAAAGATCGAGCTTAAGGGCTCGGGAACTATCAAATCCACAGAAGTACAAACAGATGAAAAAGGGCACGAAAAGGTGTTTCATGAGGTTACCAATTACAAGCTGCTTTATATTCCAAGTAATCGAAATAAAGAGAAAATACTTTTTCAGGTTGACCAATATGACCACGTATTTATGTCGACTCTATTCGTTGGGGATATCGACCGAGATGGTGCATTAGATTTTATTTTTTCCAATCCAAAAAATTATGAGGAAGAAGCTATGCTACTATTTCTGTCCAATAACGGCAACCCATTGATGTTTGAAGCAGAAGAACAATTTGACTGTTAATTGAACCTGAAATGGAAAAAATGAGCTACTACCTGCATCGGATGCAATCCATCCATAGGGCACTGATTTCGGTCTTTTTCTTTCTGTTGATCTACCTGCTCTCGCCGATCAAAAGCCTTCCGCTGCTTAATTTAATGTTATGCTGGTTTGGATTTTGTGTATCCTATATTTCTATATCCTGGTACACATTCTACACAATGCCGATTGCTTCCATTGCCAGGAAAGCACAGCAAGAGGATGGTAGCCGTCTCTTCGTGTCGTTATTTATCATCCTAGTGACCATAGGCTGTTTTGTTTCGGTATTGATGATTATTATATCAAGTAAGGATAAACAGTTAAATGACGCGTATATTATCATTATTTGCATGTTAGCCATGCTGTCCTCCTGGGGATTGGTCCATACCATATATACCTTTCATTACGCCCGTTTATACTATGAAAATAAAGCTGCCGGAACTGGACTGGAATTTCCGGGAGACGACAAGCCCGATTATTTGGATTTTGCTTATTTTTCATTTGTGATGGGATGCACCTTTCAGGTTTCTGACGTTGGAATCTCTTCAAAAAAGATACGAAGAGTAGCGCTATTCCATGGCCTCCTCTCCTTTGCTTTAAATACATTTGTCGTTGCATTGACGATAAATATCATTTCTGGATTAATCAATTGAGTTTTCGATCAAAAAGTCTTATTTTAGAGCAAAAATTACACACATGAAATTGTTCATCCCTTTAGCTGCGCTCAGTTTATCTATTATTCTAATCACCTCATGTGCAAAAAAAGATAACACAGGGGACGGATCTGCAGGGGCTTCCGGCAGCTTTATAGGCCGTGTTCAATATCAGGATAATTCATTGGATGTGGATCGGGATAATCGTTTGATACGTGTTTTACAAGTGAGCGGAAACACCTATAAAATTGAATTTTATACAGGCATTCCGAATATTACAGACTTTGTATTAAATAAAACAAATGATAGCACCTGGGTCTCTTCCGACACCACCGGCTTAAAAAACGTGACGATTGAGGGGAAAATGCTGACAATTAACTACCAGTCCAATAGTCAAAGCTGGAACGTTACGGATGCAGTACGTAAATAATAATCAATCTAAATTGTCATATTAACTTCATTTTCTATTTGAAAATTATCGCTTTCTCCCTATATTTAGTTAAGCATAAAGGAAAAGAGAAATGAAACAAATAAATAAATTAGGTACGATTGCATCGGTGTTGGCTATTGCGCTTGCTTTGAGTGCATTCAGTTTCCAACAGGAAAAACCTAAGGAAGAACCAAAACCAACCAATCTAAAAGTTCTTCCCAAGAATATCTCCCACGATGAATTGATTTCCACCATGAAGGAATTTAACGTTGCATTGGGCGTAAAATGTGGTTTCTGTCATGCACCATCAAAAGAGGATCCTAAAAAAATGGATTTTGCAAGTGACGATAACCACAAAAAAGAAATTGGACGAGCGATGATTAAGATGACCCAAAAGATAAACAAAAAGTATTTTAATCGTAGTTGGGATAGCTCGCCTGCCAAAGCTATTTCCTGCAAAACCTGTCATGGCGGAAAAGAAGAACCAGAAATGGTCTTAGCAAAAAACTAATCAAACCACATATTCATGTAACACCATAATACACTGTATTGTGGTGTTTTTTATTTCTAATACATTTTAATGGAGAAAGCTAAAAAGTAGAAGAATAAAGCCATTAGTTTTGGAAATGAATAAGGAACCACGCAAAACTACCTTAAACTAAGTATAAAAAGCAGTAAGTAAGTAAATAAAAAAAGCTTCCCGATTGAGAAGCTTTAGTACCCGGAGCCGGAGTCGAACCGGCACGGTTTCCCACTGGTGTTTGAGACCAGCGCGTCTACCAATTCCGCCATCCGGGCATATCCGTTTGGGATGATGCAAAAGTAAGCAAAGTTTTTATTATTCCAAATCACCATAACGCGCATTTTTAAAACTCGCTGAAAATGAATGAGAAAATTTTAAAAAAACTTTTCA
Organism: Sphingobacterium sp. UBA7253; assembly: GCF_002472745.1. Classification (NCBI taxonomy): domain Bacteria; kingdom Pseudomonadati; phylum Bacteroidota; class Sphingobacteriia; order Sphingobacteriales; family Sphingobacteriaceae; genus Sphingobacterium; species Sphingobacterium sp. UBA7253. Next base: position 16,402 of record NZ_DKSP01000106.1, read on the forward strand.
ATGCCCTATCAATTGATTGAAAATGGCCTTTTTTACGTAATTTTAATCAGTAAACAATCAAATGATCATGGAAAAAGTAAAACTCGGAAACAGTGAAATTGAATTCAAACCTCTTGTCTTTGGTGGAAATGTATTTGGCTGGACCGTCGATGAGAAACAGTCTTTCGCCCTGTTAGATGCTTTTATCGATATGGGATTCAGTCTTATTGATACATCCAACAACTATTCACATTGGGTCCCGGGTCACAGTGGGTCCGAATCAGAAACAATCATTGGCAAATGGATCAGCAAAAGAGATATTCGCGATAAAATTCAGATTGCAACAAAAGTCGGCGGACGTCGAATAGACAATAGTAAACCTAATCTTAAAAAAGAGTATATTATTAAATCTGTGGAAGATTCACTCCTGCGATTGAACGTAGACACAATCGATCTTTATCAATCTCATCACGATGATCTGACAACTGGAATCGATGAAACACTGGAGGCTTATCATCACCTGATCCAGAATGGAAAAATAAAATGGATCGGTGCTTCAAACCTAAGTCCAGAACGTATTTCAGAATCCCTCCAAATGGCCGAAGACCACAATTTACCATATTATATCGCTATCCAACCTGAATATAACCTTTACGACCGTATGAAATACGAAGAGCAGTATGAACAATTGGCCATTGATAATCATTTGGGCGTAATCAGTTACTATTCACTTGCCAGTGGCTTCCTATCGGGCAAATACCGATCTATTGAAGACATCAAAGAGACTAAGCGTTACGATGCATTAAAAGACAAATTTAACGCGCGTGGCCTGCGCATTTTAGATGTGTTGGCTGAGATAGCACATACACAACAAGCTAGTATGTCAGCTATCGCCTTAGCCTGGAGTCTACACAGGCCTTCAGTTACGGCGCCTATTGTAAGTGCAACCAGTATCCAACAGCTCGAGGAACTCAGTAGAGCTGTAGAAATCAAACTGACGCCGAAAGAATGTTTTCTCTTGGACAAAGCAAGCTCTTACTAGACTAAAAGCAAGGGAAAAACAATTTAACACACTGAAAATAAGAATATTAAAAACACTTCAATTGCATTACCAAATAATATTTGGCCACACAGCATACAAGAAAGTGAAATGACCTTAATTTAAGAAAACATATTAGTTAGATAACGAATATAAGTTCTTGTTTTTCAGTTATAAAAAATGGCCAACAAAATATTATTCTGTTAGCCATTTTCGTTAAATATCGCTTTTCCTATACTTAGGTAACTTATCTTATTTTTTCATTCAACAAAGATAGAATAGAAACAGGCACCATCGCACTGATATCTCCTCCATTAAACCACACGTCTCTAACAATGGATGAAGAAATATGAGCCTTTCCAGATCTACTCATTAAAAAATAGCTTTCAACATCATTATTGAGCAACAAATTATTTTGAGCAACAGCATTTTCAAATTCAAAATCATTGGTATTTCGGAGCCCACGCAATATAAAACGTGCTTTAACTTGCTTACAGAAATCTACTGTAAGACCTTTATATTTATGCACCTCAACCCTACTTACGTCGTTAAAAACACGGCTAATTGAATCTACCCGCTCGTCGTGATCTAACATTCCTTTTTTATTGGCGTTATAGCCCACTGCAATAATAATTTTATCAAATAGCGGCATTGCTCTCTCAACAAGATCTTGATGAGCTAAAGTAAAGGGATCAAAAGAGCCCGGAAAAACAGCAATTTTCATATTAGATAGTCTTAGCGTAAAAGGAAAATGATGAATACCCGTATTTTCTAGTTTCTATAAAATTTGGATGATCTTCCATCTGTCTTGTTGACGGATGCTCAACAACAAGGAGCCCATGTTCATGCAACAATTCCTTTTCAAAAATTAATTTTGGCAATTGTGGCAATTTAGGAATATCATAAGGTGGGTCTGCAAAAATAAAATCATAGGTATTCTTACAGCTGGCAATAAACTTAAATACATCGGCTTTCCTTGCTTTAATTTGCTCCAGTTTCATCCTCCCGGCTGTTTCATTGATATATTGCACGCATTTGAAATGAAGATCTATTGCATCTACTGATTCCACATCCCGCGATGCGAGCTCAAAACTAATATTCCCTGTTCCCGCAAAAAGATCCAGACACTTTAAACGATCAAAATCCAGTCGGTTCTGTAAAATATTAAACAGCGCTTCCTTAGCGATATCCGTGGTTGGCCTCACAGGTAAATTGGTCGGTGGATTCAGCCTTAAACCACCTAAACGACCTCCGATTATTCGCATAGTATAGAATCAAACAATACATTATATGGGGCCAAATTTGACTCGATCTCGCTATCCGCCAATACGACTTTTGTCTTCAAATCCAATATTTCGATATCACCCGCATAAGTAGAGATACGTTTATAATAGGATTCATTTGGAATTTCTCCTGAAAGGAGCACTTTATTGATGGAGTCCCCTAGATTGAATTGTGTTAAAATATTAAGCACATAGTAGCTGATATCATCTAGATTATGAATTTCAAAACTATTATAAAGCTGGAAAACACCATTTTTAAAAAGATAAAAATCAACTGTATTGTCAGCTACAAAATGAAGCCCCAATACACTCCCCCTAATGGATACACGCTCCTGCGCACGGTCAAGTACAACCGCAAATTCTGGAAGTATAACAGCATCAGGAAACAACCGCTTCCACCTATTCAATAAAAGACCATCAAACTGATATACAGCAACTAAATTAAGATTATCTAAAGAATAGCTAAATGTATTTTCAAGATCAGTTGTGCCTAAAAACTGTAGGTAATCACTGATGTTTTCACTCAGAAAAAATTCTTTTGGAATAAACGTAAAAGTTTGATGTGGTATCACAACGCGGACAAATCGAAACGGAAGGCTCATAATTCGTGTGGCATCCAAAATTGGCTCCTCTGAAGGATACTCGATCAAAATCGGTGCGATCGACTTTTTATCAACCACCGCCAAGACATCCTTCTGAAAGCCAGCCTTGACCAAAAGATTGTACTCCGGTAAATAATGAATATTAAATTGTTTTGAAATATAATTCATTCGCTGAATTGTAAAAATTAAAACTTCTTAGAGCAAAAATAGCTTTTTCTAGAGGATAAGACAAACCTTTTAAATAACTTTGAGGGTGTTCATCAAAAATCTGTTAATACAGCAATTCCCTTGGCAAGCCACCGAACAGCAGTTGGAGGCTTTCGAATTATTGCAAGAATTTCTTCTCGCTTTTGACAAACAATCCTGCTTTGTACTTAGAGGATATGCGGGTACAGGAAAAACAACATTAATTTCTGCGCTGGTTAAAGTGCTGCCTGCATTGCGGAAAAAGGCTGTTCTGCTGGCACCGACCGGCAGGGCTGCAAAAGTGATCACCTATTATTCGGGACGCAAAGCACTTACAATCCATAAGAAAATATACCGTAAAAAATCTGCTGTTTCTTTTCAGCTCGATTTCACCTTGGCGGAGAACCTGCATGAAGACACTTTATTTATCATCGATGAAGCCTCAATGATATCCAATGCTTCCGTGAATGCGTTTTCGGCAAGCCTTTTGGACGACTTGATCCGTTATGTGCAATCTGGGAAGAACTGTACCCTATTATTTGTTGGAGATACGGCTCAATTACCTCCTGTAGGACTCCTGGATAGCCCTGCCTTAAACCCAAGCTATCTCGAAAGTGAATTTCACCTTTGCGTTTATCCTTTTGAGCTAACCACGGTTGTCCGCCAATCCAAAGACTCCGGTATATTGTACAATGCAACCAAAATACGCGAAGAGATAACCTCGGCAGAGGAAGAACAAGACGACTTCCCTTTTCCAAAGTTCATAACAAAAGGATTTAAAGATCTTTACAGAATGACAGGTGAACGGTTAATCGAAGGTATAAACTATGCATATGACAAATATGGACTCGAAAATACAATGATTATCTGCCGTTCAAATCGATCTGCAAATTTATACAACCAAAATATAAGGAACAGGATTTTGTTCCGGGACGAGGAGCTCACCGGCGGAGATTATATTATGGTTGTAAAAAACAACTACTTCTGGTTACAGGAAAACAACATGGGTGATGGATTTATTGCAAATGGCGATATGGCCAAAGTGCGAAAAGTAAGTAACATCCACGATCAGCATGGATTTCGATTTGCAGATGTCACGCTTGAATTTGTAGACATTGACGAAATAGAACCCATCACCTGCCGCGTTATCCTAGACAGCCTTTATACAGACAGCCCCAATCTGCCCTATGAAACCCATAAAGCACTCTACGAAGAGATTGCCTTGGATTATGCCGACATCATGGATAAGAAGGACAGGCTCGAAGCAATCAAAAAAGACCCCTATTATAATGCGCTTCAGATTAAATTTGCATTTGCAATTACCTGTCATAAAGCACAAGGCGGCCAATGGCCAATCGTGTTTGTCGACCAGGGGTATATAAACGATGATATGTTGGATCTTGAATTCTTAAGATGGCTGTACACTGGGGTTACCCGAGCAACAAAGGAACTTTTTCTGGTCAATTTCAATGAAAACTTCTATCCATCATAGGATTATTACACGAATCATTCGCAAAAGAACCTAATAATGGATATTTTTACGTTCGGAACCATTATTATACAATTATCTATATTATTAATGCATAAGTACTACTTAATCTTGGCGGCGAGCTTATTGCCCTATGTTAGCACTGCACAACAGGCGAAAGAAACGCCTATAAAGCCCAATTATCAGCTGGCTGCAAAATTCTCCCCTGAAAAATTAAAGAAAATGATTTTTTCGACTAGCATCAAACCAAATTGGATCAATTTTTCCGATCGCTTTTGGTATGATTACGCAAGTCCACAAGGAAGAAACTGGTACATTGTAAACCCTGCACTAAAAAAGAAAGAACTTCTTTTCAATAATGACAACCTCGCCGCTCAAATTACTAAAATAGTTAAAAATCCTGTTGATGCCCAACATCTGGAATTACAGGGGCTTCGATTTACCAAGGATGAGAAAAAATTAAGGTTTCAGGTTCAGAGTACCAAAGACACCGTAAAATCCAAAGATGAAATACAAAAGCTCAAGAATAAGTCCGATACGACTAAAAAGAAACTATTTTATCTGGAATATGACTTAGCTGCACAGTCTGTCGTTGAAATAAGTGACTCAACAAAAGTAAAATCACCATTGGGCTGGGCGACATTCTCCCCTGACACCAATACAGTCTATTTTGCGAAAGATTACAACTTGTATTGGATGGACAAACCCAACTACCTTAAAGCGGTAAAGAATGAAAAAGATAGCACCATTGTAGAGCACCAGATAACAAAAGACGGTGTACAATATTATGCTTGGGGCGGTGATGAATACAGCACAACTACAGGTGAGGAAAAAGACAAAGACAATGACCCAAAACGTAAACGAGTATGGATCAGCTGGTCGCCGGATGGACGTTATTTCACCTTGACCAGAAAGGACAACCGTTCTCTAAAACCCTTATGGGTAATCAATAATGTTGGCTCAGCCAGGCCGACACTTGAAACCTATAAATACCAAATGCCGGGCGAAGTCGATTCGACGGAAACTGAACTTTATATCTTCGATGCAGCAGCAAAATCTCCACGCCGCATCAATATATCCGCGTTTAAAAATCAGACCATCTCTACCTGGACAAAAACTCCGGATAAAAATTCTTATA
>NZ_DKSP01000106.1:22172-29316 GCF_002472745.1 Sphingobacterium sp. UBA7253
TTCTTATAAAGAGGATTATTTTATCAACTACTGGTTAGGCAATAACGAAGAGTTTTACATTTCACGCTCTAGCCGTGACCTCAAACGGATTGATCTCCTAAAAGTCAATATAAATGGTACGGTAAAAAATATTATCCAGGAGCGTTCCAATGTATATTTGGATGTTCAAAAACCATTCCTTATCGAAAACAAAAAGCAATTGGTCCATTGGTCAGAAAGAGATGGCTGGGGTCACTACTACCTTTACGACACGAATGGAAAATTGATTAATCAAATTACAAAAGGTGCCTTTCATACGGAGGAAATTACCGGTTTAGACCCTGCTTCAGGAACACTATACTTTACAGCATCGGGCCGTGAGAAAAACGAAGACCCTTATTATCTACATCAGTACAGTGTCAATACAAATGGCTCCGGAATTAAATTATTAAATCCGGGAAACTTTGATCACCAAGTGGAAATGAGCGAATCTTCCCGATATTTTATCAATAATTCCTCCAGAGTAAACACGACTCCTGAATCGGTCTTATACAATAGCAATGGACAGAAAGTAATGACACTGGAAAAAACAGATCTATCCTTACTATTTGCTGCAGGGTACAAATTCCCGGAACCTTTTAAAGTAAAAGCCGGAGATGGTACCACGGATCTTTATGGAGTCATGTATAAACCATTTGACTTTGACAGTACCAGAACTTACCCCATTGTGGAATATGTATATCCAGGGCCCCAAACCGAGGCTGTCAATAAATCCTTTGGAAGAAGCATGGACAGAATCGACAGGCTAGCTCAGTTTGGATTTATCGTCATCACAGTCGGCAACCGTGGCGGACATCCTTCACGTTCACAATGGTATCATACCTATGGCTATGGCAATCTGCGTGACTATGGTTTGGAAGATAAAAAAGTCGCTGCGGAACAGCTTGCAGATCGCTATAAATACATCGACATCAACCGCGTTGGTATAACCGGCCACTCCGGAGGTGGATTTATGTCTACAGCCGCAATGCTTGTTTACCCTGATTTCTTTAAAGTCGCGGTATCTGGTGCAGGAAACCATGAAAATCAGATCTACAACCGCTGGTGGAGTGAGCGCCATCATGGGGTAACAGAAAAAGTATCCGCTAAAGGCGATACAACATTCTCCTACCAAATCAATAAAAATACAGAGCTCGCAAAAAACCTAAAAGGTAGACTACTTATCGCTACCGGAGATATTGACAACAATGTGCACCCGGCAAATTCCATTCGCATGGTAGACGCATTGATAAAGGCTAACAAAAGATTTGATTTCCTGCTATTACCTGGACAAAGACATGGCTTTGGCGATATGACTGAGTATTTCTTCTGGAAAATGGGCGATTACTTTAGCCAATATCTGTTGGGTGATTCCAAGATGAACGAAGTTGACATGACTGAAATGAATCGAGAAAAGCCACAAAAATAACGGTTACATGACCTACAATGAAAAATTAGCATTTTTATCCGTTACCTTGAGATCTTTCGAGGTAACGGATTTTTCTTTGGATATTCTTCAAGGAATAACCCTGGCCGATCTGCTGAACATCTCCTTAGAGAAGGACAAAAAGATTGCCTTTCGCGCCGCCTGGGTATTTGAAACCATCGTTTTAAAGAATACAACATTGCTAAAATCTGTTCTCCCGCAGTTCTTGGACAATTTAAAAAAACAAAAAAACTGGAGCTGCCTTAGAAGCTACACTAAAATTCTGCTATTTTTGACATCGAAAAAAAACAAAGAATATACGCTTCAAAATGAGATAGAAGAAGAAATTATCGAGTATTCCTCCCAATGGATGATTGAACCTACATGTCCTGTCGCTGTACTGGTCAACTGCCTGGACATCTTAAATAACTTGCGAAAGAAGCACCCTTGGATATATGAGGAATTACAGGCCCAGATAAGCTATTTTCAACGGACAAAACCTAGTCCGGCCTTAATGAGCCGGACTAATAAAATTATTCAGCAGAAAAATTAAAATATACTTTTCACTCGCGCTTAAAACAATGTATTTCCTTTCGAGAGGTTGGCACGGCCCAAATGCTTATAAGCAGCCTCGGTACACTCGCGTCCCCTCGACGTCCGCATAATGTATCCTTCTTGAATCAGAAAAGGTTCATAGACTTCCTCAATCGTACCTTCATCCTCCCCAACTGCTGTGGCTACGGTCTTTAATCCTACTGGACCACCTTTGAATTTGTCGATAATGGTCGTTAAGATTTTGTTGTCCATCTCGTCTAAACCATTTTCATCCACATTAAGCGCATGCAAAGCGTACTTAGCGATTTCTTTATCGATGCTCCCATTGCCCTTTATCTGTGCAAAATCCCTTGTACGACGCAGTAAAGCATTGGCTATCCGGGGCGTCCCTCTGCTCCTTCGCGCAATCTCATAGGCACCTTCATCAGAAATCGGTGTGTTTAAGATATGAGCCGAGCGCAGCACAATAGTTGTCAGCAGCTTTGCATCATAATATTGTAAGCGTGAATTAATTCCAAAACGAGCACGCAAGGGGGCTGTCAAAAGACCTGAACGCGTTGTGGCCCCTATCAAGGTAAACGGATTCAGGGATATCTGAACAGACCGCGCATTTGGTCCCGTTTCCAACATAATGTCAATTTTGAAATCTTCCATTGCCGAATAGAGATATTCCTCTACTAAAGGGCTTAAACGGTGGATCTCGTCGATAAACAAAACATCCCCTTCTTCGAGATTTGTCAATAATCCTGCTAAATCACCCGGTTTATCCAATACAGGTCCAGAAGTAATTTTGATACCAACCCCCATCTCATTAGCAATGATATGGGATAAGGTTGTCTTTCCTAAGCCAGGGGGGCCATGCAGCAAAACGTGATCCAGCGCCTCTCCTCTCAGCCTAGCTGCCTTCACAAAAATATTGAGGTTTTCTAATATTTTAGCCTGTCCCGTAAAATCTTCAAAAGCCTGAGGCCGCAATGCCCGTTCAATATCACGATCTGTATTGCTCAGACGTTCTGGGTTTGGATCTAAATTCTCGTTCATTGTGGCAATATTTAATTTCTCTTGTAGCGCTTTCCGATACTTCCTAATTTCAATTGGATCACTCCAAAAAAAGCTTCCTTAAAGATACTTGTGCTCATCTTTGATGTACCTTCGGTCCGGTCTGTGAATATAATGGGTACTTCAACCACATTAAAGCCATATTTTATGGCTGTGAATTTCATCTCAATCTGAAAAGCATAGCCTACAAATTTAATCTTTTCAAGTGGGATTGTCTTGAGGACTTCCCTGGAGAAACAAACAAACCCCGCAGTAGCATCCTGAATAGCTATTCCCGTTATAAAACGAACATATACCGAAGCGAAATAGGACATCAGCACACGGCTCATCGGCCAATTGACAACATTCACGCCCTTGATATAACGCGAACCTATGCTCATGTCTGCACCATCCACACAAGCCTGCCGTAAGCGAAGCAGATCCTCTGGATTGTGGCTGAAATCCGCATCCATTTCGAAAATATATTGGTAATGTTCGCGGGATAGTGCCCATTTAAATCCATGGATATATGCTGTTCCTAACCCCAGCTTCCCAGTTCGCTCTTCGATAAACAAACGGCCAGTAAATTCATTAGCCTGTAAATTCTTGATGATGGTAGCCGTCCCATCGGGAGAACCATCATCTACAATTAAAATATCAAATGCCTGTGATAAGGAAAAAACTTTGCGAATGATTTTTTCAATATTTTCCTTTTCATTATATGTTGGAATGATAACTAAACTATCCGTCACTTTTTTATATTTAAGACCAGTAAAGGTAATCATTTACGTTAAATTCTAGTACAGGAATTCGATGAAATCTACAGGATAATCAACAATACTCGGGAGAAAAGACAGTAAATCCTTCAAGCTCAAACCAACACATCGACATCATAAATAAGCGGCATCAATAAGTTACACCCTTATAAAAAAGAGAAGCCCGTTACTTTGGGAGTAACGAGCTTTCATTAACCAATTATAAACTTAAATTATGAGACTGCAAATATGATGAAAATTGCTTTCATTTACAAATTTATTTGCGTTTTCATGCAACATTTTCAATACAATCTCTATTTTATTTTGCTAAATCGTTTATAAAACACGCACACTACCGCAATCTAACGATCCACCTCCCCCAAAACGATATCAATCGACCCAAGGATCGCTATCAAATCAGCGATCAGCACCCCTTTTCCGAGTTCTGAAATCACCGAAAGGTTATTAAAACTTGGTCCCCTTGATTTTACACGTAATGGAATATCTGATTTATCTTTTGTGACAAAATAAAACCCTAATTCTCCTTTCGGATTTTCAGCACGGACATAGTAGTCCTGCGCTTTCAAATTCACTTTCTTCGGAACCAAAGCTCGCGGATCAAATTCGGCTGTACGTGTAAAGTCTTTCTGTAATCGTTCAAGACATTGTTCAACAATGCGAACAGATTCCTTGACCTCATCTACCCTAACTTTATAACGATCCCAGCAATCACCAAGTGTCCCCATTTCACCTTTTCCCACAGGTATCTCAAAATCAATTTCTGGGTAAACAGAATAGCCATCTATTCGTCTCAAATCCCATTTTATTCCCGAAGCACGCAGCATAGGCCCCGATACACCATAATTTATGGCAACATCAGCAGGAAGTACGCCTATTTTAGCTGTACGAGAGATAAATATTTGATTCTGTGTCAATATTTCATCAAGTTCGACCAATTTGGGTTTGAAATACGCAATAAATTCCGTACAGCGCTCTTCAAAGCCAACAGGCAAATCATAAAATAAACCTCCTACCCAGATATAGTTGTACAACATCCTGGAACCTGAGGCCCATTCCAACATATTCATGATATGTTCACGATCCCTAAAACACCACAGAAATGGCGTTGTTGCGCCGATATCAATACCATATGTACCAATAGCAATTAGATGGGATGCCATCCGGTTGAGTTCACAGACCAAAACCCGAATGTACTCAATTCTCTTAGGTATTTTACTGTCGAGTCCAAGCATACGTTCAACCCCCATTACGAAAGCATGGCTATTGTTCATCGAAGCTAGATAGTCCAGGCGATCAGTAAATGGAATTGTTTTTGCATAATTCAACGATTCAGCATGCTTATCAAAACAACGATGCAGATAACCCAAGTGTGGAACAACCTCTTTCACGATTTCTCCGTCTGTAATCAGTTGTAACCGAAGTACACCATGCGTCGAAGGATGCTGAGGTCCCATATTCAACACCATTTCCTGGCTTGAGATCTCTGTAAGGTGTTTTTCATAGCGTATTAATGCTTCATTATATTTTGGATTCGCCATTTTTATCAATTAATATGAATGCCATGATATTTTTCTGCTTCCTCATAATCCTTTCGTAAAGGATAACCTTCCCAATCGTCAGGCAGCAAAATCCGTCTAAGGTCCGGATGTCCCTCAAAATATATCCCCATAAGGTCAAATGCTTCACGTTCATGCCAGTCTGCCGTACGCCACACCGAAGTAAGCGAAGGAATCTCAGGTAGTTCATTCAGCGAACGATTACCCGGCAACTCAACTTTTAAGACCAAACCGTGTTGATAAGGCAAGGAATTTAGATGGTAAACAATAGCAAAATGCGTTTCATAATCCACTGCAGTTAGGTTGCTTAAAAAATCAAAGTACAAGCCTTCTGTATCCCTCAGAAATAAACAAACGGCAACAATATCTGCTTTATCAATAAAAAGTGCTGGCTGCAGCCCATTCCGATCTTCTTTAAGGATAATTTGACTTCCAAATTTGGAAACAAGCATCGATTTAATTTCGTCAAATGTCATATTTATGGAGCTATGCGCGTAATCTTCCAGGAATCCGACACTTTTTTATAGACCATACGATCATGTAGCCGACTTGCACGCCCTTGCCAAAACTCGAAATAAATCGGTTTCAATAGATAACCACCCCAATGTGATGGTCTCGGTACAGAATCGTTTCCATAATATTGATTCTCGAGTTCCTCCACCCTATTTTCCAAAAAATTACGGTTAGGGATTTCGTGACTCTGTGGGGATGCTAGCGCACCAATACGGCTTGCTTTTGGCCGCGATTGGAAATATTCATCCGAATCGGCCTCACTTACAAAATCAATAACACCTTCGATCCGGACCTGCCTTTGTAGTTCAGGCCAAAAAAACAACAATGCAACATGCGGATTAGCTTTCATGTCTTCCCCTTTACGACTTTCATAGTTTGTAAAAAAGACCAGTCCTTCTGCTACGATGTCCTTCAATAAAACAACTCGCGAGGACGGCAATTGATGTGAAGAAACCGTTGAAAGTACCATAGCATTGGGCTCGATTACCTCACTGTGAATAGCCTCATCAAACCATTTTTTAAACTGGTGGACTGGATCACGATCCACATCCGATTCAGATAGGCTACCTAATACGTAATCCTGTCTGATTGCTGCAATATCTTTATGTTGAATGGACATAGAAACCTGTTTTTATATCCTACAAACTTACTAAAATCATTGCTTTTTCTCTATAAAGTTAGTAGAAATTGACAAAATCCTAATTTTGGCACAAATCTCGCATAGATTGAATAAAAAAGATTAAATTCAATAAATAATTAAATTCGCGCTATATGTTTACCGAACTAGACCCACAAAAAGGAAGTTTATTGATTTCCGAGCCTTTTATGCTAGACCCCAGATTCCTCAGGTCCGTGATATTGTTATGTGAATACAATACCGAAGGTTCACTCGGATTTGTTCTAAATAATCAAACCAATGTTCGTATAGGCCAATTATTGGAATCTATACCGGATTGCAATTTCCCGATCTACGTCGGTGGCCCGGTTGCTCAGGAAAGCCTTTTTTTTGTACATAGCCGTTTCGATTTACTGTTGAGTGGCGAAGAAGTGGCTCCTGGAATCTATTTTGGCGGCGATGAAGAGAAGCTTATCGAAGCCATACAAACCGGTAGCATAAAACCTGACGAATTAAAATTCTTTATCGGATATTCTGGATGGTCTGCAGGTCAATTAGACGGCGAAATCAAAGAAAATAGCTGGGCTGTACAAAACAAATACCATCATCAGCTCATTTTTGAAGGTAACGGTGAATTGTTGTGGAA
>NZ_DKSP01000142.1:0-13783 GCF_002472745.1 Sphingobacterium sp. UBA7253
AGTATAGTGCGGAATATGCACCCGAAAGAATTGCATGTCTGTATTCGTCGTGAATATATACTTCGCCAGCAGGTAAATGTGCTGTCGCTATTCTACAACAATTTCGTCCGCTTCTGATACAGAGATAAAGATCCAAATCTTCACCTCTCTCTTGCCCTATTAGCAGCGTTTCATCAGTAGGCACTCCACCTGGAAGTGCCTTGTTGATATTTGGATCATTGAATTTTATACTAGCCATTCGATTGAACCACTGAATACCTTCATGTGATGCTAGACGATTTGCAAACTGCACCAGTTCTAATGGTCCCCTCGTATTTTCTAAGCCGAATAATACGCTCTCAATACTAAAAATCATGTTTGTTCTCATAATTTAAATATTTTATGTTCTACATTTTTTTTCTGACCAAGAAGTAAGTGAATCGCTAGTCTCGCTTGCAAACTACAATGTTCACTCTCGGCATATTGAAGCAAACAATTTGAAGTAAATACAGCAAAAAATCCATAAAACAATTGATCTGCAAAGACCTTTGGATTACGGTATAATGCGACATTAAATTTCCTCAATAAATGTTCGATATCAGTGACCAGATTGTACCAAAAACCGACCGATATAAAAGTTTTACTTTGCCAATTATTTCGGTAATATTCTTCCTCACTTCTAAAATATTCGGTTTCATTTTTTATAAAATCTACCCATTCTTTGAGTAATTCAGGAAATAGTCCCGCCAGTACATGTCCCTTGTCTACAAATGTCATTTCTTTTAATGCTTTCATCTTTTTAATTTTATTTTGATTTATAAGTATGTTTTTATGATTTCCTTGTAGTTAGTCCCTATCAATGAATTTTTCTATGATCGCAGCTACGTCACTATTCGTTAATTCCGCAAAGGCTGTGGCAGATTTCCTGGTTTTAAAGATCCTACCGTTCACCTTCCATTCGATTTTTTTACCATAGATATACATAGGAATACGATAGGCATTGAAATTTGTCCATTTAATCTCTTCGTCACGCTCTACTTTCGCCGGTTGGATAATTACTACATCGGATGCCCCCTCAAACTGATTTGTTGTTAGCAGTAATTTTTTGTTTTTGTCGAAGATCTCGAACCGAACAAAGTCCAAATCATGAAGAATTATTTTGAACAATTCTTCGGTATCAAAGTGGAAATTCAATAGTAGATTTTCATCGAATTCTCTAAATGTCAGTACTCCTATATTATTCTTATTAATTCTTGTTTTCATCTGTCTGAATTTTATAGGCGACCCAAGATCGGATCGCCTGGTTGAAAAAATAATTATGATTCACGGAAAACAAAGCCATCTTCAAACCAATAATCGCTCATGAACAGATCTCTTGCGAATGCCTCGTAGTCAAAATATTGTTTGGCAATTGAGGGTAGATCATACAGCTCTCCAACGATCTCCCTTGCAAAATCCTCTTCATCATCGTAATCACCTTGAAAGTGTTCTTCAAAATTGGATATGAGGTCATAAATTCCCTCCCTAGCCAAGTTTCTACTGCGGTTATTGCACCATACAAAAAATGGTTCTTTATAATTTTCATCCATTCCTTCTATTGCTTCAAGGACTTCAAAAATGTTCGCACAAATACTATATTCACTAATTAGCTCATCTGGAAGATTTTCGTAATCCTGGTACATGTATTCTGGATCTTCCTCGTCTGCGTGGAGTTCCTTACAGGCATCGTAAAATTCTTCTATGTCTGAATAGTCAGATAATTCAAGCCATTTACCATATAATGATCCAGTATTGTACTTATAGAAAGTTCCAACATACACCCTTGCTTCTGAGATATTTAATTGATGTATCATGTCTTTAATGTTTTAATGGTTCGTGAATGGATTTTTGATTTATTCGGCAATGAGAGGAGGTGCTTGTTTTCGTTTTCTTTTTTGTTCTGTTTCCAATGCGTTTTAATTCTCATAGCTGACATTTTTTTATTCGTCTAAAGAGCCGGAGTATGCTTTTGCTTCGTTTTCATGAACAGAAGAAGGTTAGTATCTAGGAAGATAAAAGGTTTTTGGAAAAAAAATACTACCCAAAGGGCTGGAGATTATTTTTTCAAAACTCGCTATGACCTTTAGAATCCGTAATACGTCTTACCTTCGTTCTTGAAACGAATCAAAAAGGGCATATTGGATCTTGACAGATTAAGTGGAAGCAAATGGGAATTGCGTTGGAAAAGGAATAAAAAGGACAATTCTATTCAAATGAAATTTCAACTATTTAAAATCTTAGAGGCTAATAATGAAGTTCCTCTTGAATTCAGGTATTACTTTGGGAGAAGCACACTGATTCAACAAGTAAAATAGTTTGCACGGATTTGATATTATTATGCCCTTACAAATTTGTAATCTACTAATGTCTTAATAGAATTTAAAGAAAGGATATTGGCTATATAAAAAAGAAGCCCCATTTTATGAGGCTTCTAATTATTTGGGAGTTATTTAAGTTTGGTATATTTCTTATCTCCGTATGCAATGATCTCGTTTTCACCGCTCCGTCTGACCGTGATCGTAGCAATCCCCATACTACCGATCAACAAATGCTTTTTACTGTCGTAAGCCAGCTTCTTTTTACCCAGAAAACCGCTTACATAAAAGTACGAGTCACCTTCTTTAACGATCTTCAACGGAACTTCTTGCTCTACTTCACTTTTCCATTCACCTACAAAAAAATCCGGATCATAATAGGCATCATATGCTTTCTTGTATTCTTCCGCTTTTTCCTTAGAAACTTTAGAAAAATCCGCTCTTTTGTTCCCGATGCTCATTTTCATTTTATCGGTATCTTCTAACAGATTCATCAAAATAGTAATCGAGGCAAGACCATTGGTTATTTGAGCGCTAAGTGTCTTTTCATCTTTATTATATGTAGCAGGCGCATCTATGTCTTTGCTATTGAGATACAGCTTATCACCTTCCTTTTTTATTTCTAACACTTCGGAGTGTTCTTTCCCATCTTCAATCCAATAGCCGATATATTTATCTTCCCTGGATTGGGAACAGGAATAAAAAAAAGATAATACTGGTACAAGAAGGATTGTTAAGATTCTATTTGTTTTCATTTTGAATTATAAGGTTCAGTTTCGTTGTAAGTATATATCTTATTAAATATATCCCCAAATATTCTCGACAAACCAATAATCGACCCATACCAAATAGGTGATTTACTCGATCAATTACATATTCAGAAAAACAGAGCTTAGAAGGAAGGGACTATTGAAAAGTCCAGTCGAGAATGTTCCAAATAGACTTTTCAACCTGCTCAATACATTCCTTACTATTGAAGTCCATATTATAGAATATACTAATTTCACTTTTGGATTGCAGAACATAAAAATGTAGGCCGGACAAAAGAACAGATATAAGAGTTCTCAAACGTAAATTATCATCATTGATAACTTGCGAAAAGGGGAAAAATAAATTCCATCTCTTTTCTACTCTTATTGAAAGGTCATCCAGATCAGGATTATTTTCTTGTAGGGTAGACATAATAATCCCGTGCATTTCTTCATCATGTAAAAAGATCTGAAAAAGACTTTTCATGTATGCGTTAAGAAGTACATTTGATTTAGTTTGATTAGATTTTAAAAGATTATTCAGTGTTATTAAACCGGAACCGCCCCAATGATCTTTAACTTTAAAATATGTATTTAAAAGAGATGTCGCAGAATCAATATTGATAGAGAATTCACCGATAGAATTTTTATCGGCAGAAGATTCATTCGATATAGAAAAGTTTGTTAAATCTATATCGCTTAAAACCTTTTCCATTTTCTCAACCATATTTTGGGTTACTCGTTGTGAGTTTTTCGCTTTTAAATTATATATCCTTCCTTTCATATCTCCTATTTAAATTAAAAAATATATTTGGCTACTGAAAATGGCTTAATACTAAAAGAGTGTATTAGATTTCTAAATATGCGAAAGAATTAATCTCTTCGAAAACATATAAAATTATTTTACTTTTTTTTAGGGTTATAAAATCCATTTACCGATGCAGTCCTCTGATTCGAAAAAAATAAAACAGCGTATAATATGGCAAATGAGTCTTTTGAGTTGTACAAATACTCAAAATTTGCGCCGATAGTACATTAACCCTACCTTCAAAAGTAGAATATATATATTAAACCTCCAAATTTCGGAAATTATTCCCCGTAATTTGGAGGCTATAAATTCTGTTTGACGGATTCTAGTGTACAGTTTTGTATTATGGAAGAGTCAATCGGAAGATATATCCAAAGAACGTTACGATACAAAGGTATTTCAAATGAAGTTGCTGGTCAGGCAATAGGCATATCCGAATCTGCTTTTGAAAAAATTCTGACGAAAGATGATATTTTACTGAGTCGCCTTCTTAAACTTTCCAAATGTGCTGGAGTTAACTTCTTAGACTATCTAAATGATAAAGATCCTATAGCAGCATTCAAAAAAGAAGAGCAACAGAGATCATTGGAGGAAATTGATATACTCAACCAAAAGTTGAAATTAAAAGATGAAATAATTCAAGAAAAGGAGCGCACTATTTTGCTCCAACAGCAATTGATCGACGAATTACGAAAGCAAATCGTTTAAAATAATCCATTTCCATACTAAAAGGCCAGTTGGATTATTTAATCAGATATAATCCATCCGTTCTCTGTCTTAAACAGAATCCGACCGTACCTTAAATCTTCCTCATTAAAAAATTCGATAGCATCATCCAAAGTAATCAAGTCGTCCTCAGCCAACGGTGTAATTGATACATCCTCGATAATTTCTTCTAATGATTTTTTTGAAGGGTGATATGCATAACTATTCTTCTTTCTATATAAACAGGTATACCCGTCCTTTCTTAATTTGATCAGCTCGTCTCGTATCATAAATATGATGTTTCTCAATAAACCTACAAAGCACGCGAATAGTTTTCAACACTTAAAATAAATTTTATAGGACTAATAATCAATTAAATAGGACAATAACACAATTTATTATTCTACAATTTACTAAAAATATTAGTAATTTTGATTAGGCAATCTTCTTGAAATTTTTTGAAAGTCAAGACCTTAAACATTGCCAAAAATTGTATGGAACGGAATATTGTGCATTGTGATCTTGATACATTCTTCGTATCGGTTGAACGGCTACAGAATAGCAAGCTTTTAAAACAACCGGTTCTCATCGGAGGAACCGGAGATCGAGGAGTGGTAGCTTCATGCTCCTATGAAGCTCGAAAATATGGCGTACATAGTGCAATGCCCATGAAACTGGCATTAAGAATGTGTCCCGAAGCCATTGTAGTAAGAGGCGATTACGATCAATACAGCAAATATTCCAACATAGTCACAGAGATTATATCAGAAGAAACGCCAAGCTTTGAAAAGGCCAGCATTGATGAACATTATTTGGACATCTCCGGTATGGATAGATTTTTCGGTTGCTGGAAATGGACACAAAAGCTCAGAAACCGCATCATGAGAGAAACCGGGCTTCCGATAAGCTTTGGACTGTCTAACACCAAGACAGTCTCGAAGATTGCAACCGGTGAAGCAAAGCCCTGTGGAGCGCTACACGTAAATAGCGGAACCGAAAAAGACTTTTTGGCTCCCTTATCCATTCGCAAAATACCAATGGTGGGTCAAAAGTCCTACACATTATTGAGGAATATGGGTATCTCCAGAATTATCACCCTACAACGTATGGAAGTTTCTACCATGCAAAAAGTATTGGGTGAAAATGGGATAAGCATTTGGAAAAAAGCCAATGGTGTTGATGAGAGTCCTGTTTTACCCTACCGTGAACAGAAAAGTATGAGCAAAGAAACCACCTTTCAAAATGACACTATTGATATGGATATCTTGAAAAAGACGCTCATTGGCATAGTTGATATGCTTGCATTTGAACTGAGAAAGGATGAAAAACTTACAAGTAATGTAACTCTTAAAATAAGGTACAGTAATTTCGATACGCATACTCAACAGATAAAGATAGCTTATACCAATTCTGATCAAAAGCTAACGGAAGTTGTTTTATCACTTTTTAAGAAATTATATAGTAGAAGGATGCTTATCCGCCTTATCGGAGTCAAATTCTCAGGATTGATCTATGGCTCCTATCAAACCGATTTATTTAATGATTCCGTTGAAGATGTGAATCTCATGCAGGCGATGGACAAAATAAGGAAACGCTATGGGACGGAATTTTTGATGAAAGCCATCTGTGCCCCAATTCCAGAGAAAGGAGGTCGCTATGCTCCTAAATCTTCATAGTTACTATAGCTTACGGTATGGTACTTTAAGCCCGAAGGAACTTATTTCAGGGATGCTTGCCAATGGCTATGATACAGCTGTCTTAACGGATATAAACAATAGTTCCGGCTCATTAGAATTTATCAAAGAGGGACTAGCCGCCGGTCTCAACCTTTTAACCGGGATGGATTTTCGTGAGGGTAGTCAACAAAGGTTCATAACCATAGCAAAAAATAAAGAAGGCTTCAAAGAAATCAATGAGTTCCGTACAAAGCTCAATATGGAAAATCGTCAAGTTCAAGAGCGGAGTCCAGAATTTGACAATGTCTTTGTCATATATCCATTATCCTCAGTTGGCAAATTTGAGTTACGGGAATATGAGTATATTGGCATAAAACCGTCAGAGCGGACGAAAGTCATGTTAATGGAAAAGCGGACTGTCGAACGCTGCGTTATCTTGGCACCAGTAAGTTTTAGAAAAGAAGATTATACCCTTCACCGACAGCTCCGTGCTATTGACAATAATCTGCTTATCTCCCAACTTGATAGTGAACAGATCGCTCCTGATGACGAATATTTTATTTCCAAGGCAAAGCTAATGAGATTGTTCGCTGAGCTACCATTGATCTTGGCCAATACCAACAGGTTATTGGGCCAGTGTTCTTTTAATTTCAATTTTACAAGTGTAAAGAACAAAGCAACTTTTACAGGTAATCGCTACAATGACAAACAGCTCCTACTTAAATATTCAATGGACGGTTTTCAACGGAGATATTCAAAAAATGACAAGATTGCCATTGAACGTATTAAACGGGAACTGGAGATTATCGAAAATCAACGTTTCTCTTCTTACTTTTTGATAACCGATGATATTTGTAGATACGCACGTTCCAGACAATTTCATTATGTAGGTCGTGGATCTGGTGCGAATCCCTGCGTAGCATATTGTCTTGGAATAACAGACGTCGACCCTATTGCATTAAATTTGCCTTTTGAACGATTTCTGAACCCGAAACGGAAATCACCGCCAGATTTTGACATAGATTTCAGCTGGGCTGAACGAGACGAAATGTACGATTATATCTTCAATCGTTACCAAACAGGACATACTGCTCTCATGGGAGCTATGAGCACGTTTCGTTCCCGTAGTATCCTCCGGGAACTTGGAAAAGTATATGGTCTACCAAAAGCCGAAATAGATCGTCTGGTTAATGAACCTGAGCATCTTCTCAATAAAAATGAAGTGACAAATACGATATTGAGCGTTTACAACAAGATGGCGGACTTTCCTAACCAAAGGACTATTCATGCCAGTGGCGTATTGATTTCAGAAGAACCTTTAACCTGTTATTCGGCGATGGATAACCCGCCGAAGGGACTTGCGACCATGCAGTTTGATATGTACCTCGCAGAGGATATTAATTTTGAAAAATTTGATATTCTGTCCCAGCGTGGCATAGGACACATCAAAGACTGTAAATCCATTGTCCGTGAAAACTTAGGTAAGGTCATTGACACAGATAATCCCAAACGATTTTTTTCGGATCCCAGAATTGCGGATCAGCTTCGTTCGGGCGATACGATAGGATGCTTCTATATAGAGAGTCCCGCAATGAGGCAACTTATCACAAAACTTAAGTGCGATGATTATCTAACATTGGTAGCTGCATCAAGCATTATCCGACCAGGTGTTGCGTCCTCAGGTATGATGGCAGAATTTATCAAACGGCATCATAATCCAAGCACAGTTATCTATCCACATCCTGTATTTAAAGAGCAGCTTGAAGAGACGTATGGAGTAATGGTGTATCAGGAAGACGTAATGAAAATTGCAAACGCCTTCGGTGGACTGGACATGGCGGATGCTGATGTATTGCGCAGGATGATGTCAGGCAAGTATCGAAGTAAAGACCACCTGATCGAGATCGAAGACAAGTACTTTAATAATTGTAGAGAAAAAGGATACGATGAAAAAATCAGTCGGGAGATATGGCGGCAAATGGAAAGCTTCGCAGGATATTCATTCAACAAAGCACATTCCGCTTCTTTCGCTGTTGAATCTTACCAAAGCTTATTCCTGAAAACATATTTTCCGTTGGAATTCATGGTATCAGTTCTGAACAATTATGGTGGCTTTTACAATCGGAAAATTTATGTGAATGAAGCGCGCGTTTCAGGAGCAAATATCTGCTTGCCATGTGTCAATAAATCTAATTATAACACGGCTATTTTTGGAAAAGATATATATCTGGGATTCGACTGCCTCCAAAACCTAGAAGGCAAGTTAGCCACAAAAATAGTCGAAGACCGTGAGCTAAATGGTGAATATCATAATTTGGAAAATTTTACTAAAAGAACTGGCGCCGGATTGGAGCAAGTGGTAAACTTGATCCGTGTTGGTGCTTTACGATTTACCGGTGATAGCAAAAAGCAGCTCCTTTGGGAAGCGCATCTACAAATGAGTAAACATAAACCTGTGCCGGCAGGTAATTTATTATTCGAAACAGAATCCCGAAAACCGATTCTTCCACCATTGGAAGAAAATACATTGGAACATTATTATGACGAAATCGAATTACTCGGTTTTTGTGTAACCGGAACATTATTCGACCTTGTTAAAAGTGAATTTCGTGGGGATGTTCTTGCAACTGATCTTTGTCAATATGAAGGAAAAACGCTCCGTATGGTCGGGGATTTTGTATGTGAAAAGTTCGTCAAAACTAAACGTGGTGAGCTTATGAAATTTGGAACTTTTTTAGATTCTCATGGAAAGTTCTTTGACACTGTTCACTTTCCCAAAACGCTGAACCAATATCCCTTACGAGGAGCGGGGATTTATCTCATCGAAGGAAAAGTAGTAGTAGAATATGGTTGTCCTTCAATTGAAGTGCTCCGATGTGCCAAAATGCCTTTGAAAGCTGATCCACGGAGTGAATAATTTAAACAATCTAGGATACATTATAATGCGAAGATAGATAGCGGTTTCATAAAATTAAGTAATTAAACAATTAATAACTGTAGCGTTTTTCTATTGCAAACCGTAATATTCATAATCAAATACACCATAATTATGAGGACGATAATATTATTTTTAGCAATCATTTCCATTGGACTATATTCCTGCGACAAAAACGGGAATCCCTTACCAAGTTCAAATAAACTGGAAATACAGAAAGATGGGATTACTTATGTAGATGCAAGACATATAATACTCACACCTGGGGCACCTAATAGTCCATTTCTAACTTACAATCCCCCACCAACTGAATCATATCAGCAGTATAAGGAAAACGTCACATTATCGGCATCTCCATATACAAAAGGTGAAAATCCCAAAGGATTTAACATTTCCATTTATTGTCCTGTAACCGGAGGAGTTGTTTTAAACAAGAAATATGAAATAAAGCCTAATGCTGGAAAAGAAAGAATCCAAATTGAAAGAGGAGACAGATATTTTGATGATTGGGACAATGCATTTATTCGATACTCTGAAAATGATAAATTTTATTATTATGGAACAGGTTACATCATGTTCACTCATTTTGATGATGGTGGAAGTCCAAGTAATACCAAAGGTTCGGGAACTATAGAATTCTCGATCCCAAATGAAAACGGCGGCAGAACATCTTTGAAAGGAACATTCAAGTTATAGAACCTCCAACCTGAGAGTTAATTTACTTTACATGAAAAAAAGTGAAAATCAATTTGCTCATAATAAGTCAATAATAAATGCTCTAAAAATAGCATTCTAGTGATAAGAAAATAAAAAAAACCACTTTTGGATTTCCCCTAATAGTGGTTCATTATAAAACCTAATTATGAAAGATAATTATTTTTGAGGTTTTCCTATTCAGCCAACTTGGCAAGTCTGACAGAAATAGGATGACCAAGTTGGTTTTTTGAAATCTCCATTCCATTCACAAGTATTTGTGAATAACCTTTAGAAGCACCAGAACTCTCAACTTTTAATTTGATTGATATTTCTGCATATCCTTTGACTACTAATATACTTTCTGCATAACCATCACTTTGCGGAGTAAGATTTCCAAAAACTTTAAGTACTTTCTCTTTTAGGCTTTCTTCATGCACTATATCCATATGTTTAGGAAGGTCTAGATTCGAATTATTTTGAATTTCTCTTTTACCTTCTTTGTTTACATAATATAAATCCAGATCACCTATTCCAAAGGACGCTCCTTTTGACTCAAAGATATTATTTCCATCTTCGTCTGACAAAGCTAAACGCACTTCGCTATAAACATTTACACTGTTAATTCCTTCTTCCTTCTTACAAGAAAATAATGTGAGAAGTATTATCAATAATCCTAGTTTTTGCATATTGTAATTATTTTTTAATTGAATATACCATTCCTCTTTTATATTGGAAATTTAATCCATTTCCAGCATCCGCACTTGCAAATCCAAACCAGCCGTTATTAGATCCTCCCCATCCCCAATTCATGTGAAAATAAAGGAAAGATGCACCACCTGTCCAAGTACCATCGGGGTTTTGCTCACCACAGCTTGTACCTCCTCGGACTCCATCTACAACCCAAACATGTCCACCATCATAAGTATGAAAAATAAATCCACTTTTATTGCTATAACCACTTAAGATAACAGGACGATTAGCTTGAATTTCACTTTTTACAGTATTATAATTAAAATCAGCGGCAGTTGCAGTAACTGAGTATCCAAAGGTATTTTCCAAAGCGTAAGGAATATCATTCAGATTAGCGGCAGCCCCAGTTCCATTACAGTCCGGTTTAGAATTCACTGAATTTGCAACATCACGCATCAACTTAGAAATTTCATCTGCACCTGTAGAAACATCCCAATAGCCGGACACAGCATTAGGCATAATACTATAATTATATGAAGATGGATATTGGTGATATCTCATCACTTGGGCCATCGCCGTCGCTACACAACCGGTATATGCTTTAGCGTTACAATAATAAGGTGTACATGCTAGATCAGGCATTAAATTATTATAACCGCCACTCTGATTCCAAGTTGTTTGTAAAAGAGGGCCAATTTCAAAACCAGTTGGTTCACATCCTCCTGCAGGAGGGAAAAATCCAGCAACTTTATCAGTAGATGCTCTTTTCACATTAACTGTTGGGACATCTCCTCCTAAAAGCTTGACGTAATTTCCCTTTTTCAAGAGGTTTTCTCCATTCACATTTTCTCTTGTGCCTGATTTTAGCTCCTCTATCTGAAGTTTATTTTCATATAACCACGCTTCTGTTGCGGCTGGTATGGTGTCGGATGGAAAGTTTGTCTCATCGGAATATGCTAATACCGGATTAGACCGACGATCTGCGGCCAAAATTATAAATCCCCCCTTCCCATAATTAAAAATACGCATTAAAGGAGTCCCATCTTCCGATATAATTTCCTTTTTTAAAGTTGCATTGGTATTTCCAATATTTAATTTAGTTGATGCTTTTTTATTTGCGTCTCCTAAAATAAAATAATGTAGTGAGTCTGCGACCTTAATACTTTCACTTAATGGGATATAATACTCATCCTTGTTTAAAGCATCTGGTTCAATACCTTGATTTTTACATGAAACCAGTAAAAGGCCACTTAAAAATAAAATAAATAGTTTCTTCATTTAGAATAATAAAAGTTAATATGGGCCA
This sequence comes from Sphingobacterium sp. UBA7253, assembly GCF_002472745.1. NCBI lineage: Bacteria > Pseudomonadati > Bacteroidota > Sphingobacteriia > Sphingobacteriales > Sphingobacteriaceae > Sphingobacterium > Sphingobacterium sp. UBA7253. The sequence continues at coordinate 11,899 of NZ_DKSP01000142.1, forward strand.
AAAGTATTTATATCAAAGAGTATCCAGAAAAAATCTCGACAAACTGTAGTTTGACCTAGATAAAATGTATTATATGCTAGATAACCGAGGGAATTAGATTAATACACGACAAACTGTGTTTCGACCAATTCAACTTATGAATATTCCTAAACGGAATGTCAAACCAATAGTAAGCTTTAACTTATTTTGCACGTTAATAATTGACAGTGAATATTTCAAAGAAGTATATTGATAATAAACATTTAGATATAAATGAAAGTTGATAACTTTAATATATGCTTTATAATCCGTTTATGCAATTGACCCAAAATTCCTTCCATGAGCTGGTCGAAACAGGTTATAATTATTTTATTTTCCAGCGTTTTGAATGGCCCGATGTGAAAGAAAAATCAGGTTTTCTTTTAACTCCATACGACGATCAGATGCCGGCCAAATTACATGCCCACCACCTTGATATAAAAGAGGGCAAGCTATTACAGCTTCCTGAAGATGCTGAAAAAATAGAAAAATTATTAAAAACTGGATCGGGTTATCGCATTTTTCTCAATCAAATCAAAGAAGGGAATTGGAGTAAAAGAATGCTTAAAATGTATGATAAGAATATTATAAACTACCTCAGAACAAAAACAAAATTTCAGAGAAAAAATCCAATTGATATTACTTTCACTCTGGAATATGGGAGGGTGATAGCGGTCATAACAGATGGTCAAACTACCAAAAAAGTTGCCGCTTTGGAATTATTGAAATAGCAAAATATAAATTCCATCATTTTAAATCTTATCGAAACTGACACCTAATCCATTATTGTTTGTTTATATTAGGATAATATATAGAATTACACCAAAATATAGAAATTATGTGCTGGGACATTAGCTTACATACAGATATAGAAATTGTTAAATCTGCATTCCCAGGTTTGAGGGATGAGCGCCGACAACTGGATTATAATTATGATTATATGGAGAATGTACAAGCCATAACATTCCCAGACTATCCAATTATATATAAGGAAAAAGATTCTGAACAGCTTGCTATCAGAGAAATGCAATGGGGTGTTCTGCCTACTTATATAACTGACCCCAAGTTGCAAACGGATAGACGTCGAAATATGATTAACGCGCGAAGCGAAAGGATACTTGAAGATAAAAAATCATACTGGTATAGATTACGATCCCAAAGATGTCTGATTCCAGTTTCTGGAACATATGAACATCGTGCAATAAATGGATGGAAAAAGAAAGTCCCCTATTATATCGGACAGGAGGGGCGGGAGATATTCTATATCCCTGGGCTATATCAGTTTCATGAATCCTATGACCAAGAAGGCGTGGTCGAAAAAGTAGGATCATTCGCCATGTTAACAAGGACTGCAAACGAACTAATGGCAAATATACATAATGATGGGCCGAACAAACATAGAATGCCTTTATTTCTTACACCTGATTTAGAGAAGAAATGGATATCCAATATAAATGAAGATGATATGGCCTCCATTTTTGCCTATGATATACCGAGTCTAGCTTTAGAGTCATACCCCGTTTATACCCTAAGAGGATATCCAAACCGTCCAGATGGCAAACATCGTTACGACCCATTTGAAGGTTGGGAAGGACTCCCTCCATTGGGTAATGACAATTTGCAACAATCATTATTTTAACAAGAAACTTGAATTCAACTCATTATATTGATAAAAACCACTGCTAGAATCATCTAACAGTGGTTTTTATCTACATCAACCATCCTGTTATAATTAGGAAATACAAAAGGAATAAGTTGTCATAATTAATCTTTCGGAACGAAACTATGCTGGTACTATTTCAACTTAATTTTTAACTCGCTTTTATTTTTAATATTTCCAATTAACCGATCAGTATTAAAATAAAAT
>NZ_DKSP01000142.1:13959-16909 GCF_002472745.1 Sphingobacterium sp. UBA7253
ATTAAAATAAAATGAAAATCTATTCTTCCTAATTTCACTACTAGCTTTTAGTGCAATTGTTTTCTTTTCTAATCCTAGAATCCAAGCAATAGCTGGGTCATCTTGTACCCCAAAGTCGGTATCTGTATCGTCATTTAGGGTGACATCAGCTTTGATACCTTTGAAATAGTTACTTTCCCTATTGGCATTTTTGAGTTCGTACATCCCTAAATACAGATCAAACTGACCCACTGGAATTCCAAATGATCCAACTGGCTTACCGTAAGTATATACAGCAGAAAGGTTATCCTCCGATACGCCTATGACCTGAATATCCATATACGGTTTTAGAATATTGATCAGTAGCTCACTTGCAGATGCAGTTCTGTTGCTCACTATAAAGTAAATTTTTTTTAAATCCGTCAACCCGTCATCTTTATGAAAATATGTTGTATTGGCTTCTACGCTATAATCAATATCATAAAGGCTTATCTCTTTACCATTAATGATAACAGGCCGATTATATTCATCATACAATTTGTAGTTTTCTAATACTTTTGAATTCCCATCCTGCATTTGCCTGTTATAATGTTCTGTATACATAATCTTTGCATCTGCATTATTTGGTGCAACCAGATTCGCAATAAAATCAGCTGTAATCTGATAACCCCCTTGGTTGTACCGAAGATCAATGATGAGTTCATTAATTTTTTCTTGTGTAAAAGAAAGAAAAATTGGAGTGAGATATTTTTGCGCATTTTGAATTGGGGTGAAACTATTTAATGCAAAATAGCCGATTTTCCTCTCTCCATTTCTCAATATATTTCGCTTTACCACCGGATTTATCTCATATGAAGCCGCATTTAAACGCACTTCCCGCTTTTTAATGCCATCCTCTATCACTTCTAACTTTATGAACGACATGGAAAGTGACTTTTTCCATTGCTCTAGAAACGAATCTTCTGTTAGCACATTTTTCCCATTTATGGATAAAATTTGTGTACCTCGCCTAAGCCCGGCTTTGCCTGCAGGTGAATTGGGGTCAACATATAATAAACGGAGACTATTATTTCTAACTACAACAGAAAGACCGAACGTATTACTCACATTATAAACACTTTGAGATTCTTTTTCTTGGAATTCCCTAAATACAATACCGGAATACTTGGGTCTACTCAGATCTAATGGATTCTTTTCGTAGAGTTCTCCTGTTTCCCCGCTTTTCGCATATTGTGTAATTTCAAATATTTCATTCTCGTAACACCGAAACTCACTCAACCCATCATTATAAAACCGCCAGGGGTTGAAACGATCAACCGATGGAAGTTGATCGTTCCATAAATATACTCCCTGCGCAAGAAGAAAAACAGAGTCCAGATTTTCACTTATTCTCTGTTGTTCTTTAGACTTTTCAGGAATACCTTCATTCTTTTTATCGCAAGATTGCATTAAAAAGATGACCGACAAAATGACAACTCCAAGATTCGTTTGTTTCATTTTGATTTCAAAATTCTAATTAGGATATGCCTCACCTTTCCTCTGTGCCTTGTAATGGTCGATTACTCGTGGAAGAATACGATAATTCTCGCTTGCAACCATATCAAAGTGACAATAATCTCTAGATATCGTCGCGTCTGATCCATAACGGACATAATAGAATACCTTTTTATTTTCAATCAATTGATTTGGTATCGGATACTTCCAAGTTACACTTTCTGTTCGTTTCCCGTCATTCCAAGAACCGACCCAATTAAAAGTACTTAATGAACCATAATCCCGTTCATATTTATAGTCAATAAAGATCGGAGCATCTTTATATTCTATTGTTGCAGCTGGATCTTCATAAAAACTCATGTAGATATCTGAATAAGTAAATTTTGGATTTGAGGATGAGTTAGCCTCCCATTGGCTATTTTTGTATTCAATTCGGACATAAGGTTTTTCAAAAGGCCCATAATTAATCTGGAAAGGAGCTTCGACCAATCCGTTTCCACTATTCAAGTAAGAAAGTTGAAAGGCAATAGGTACTCCCGGACTTGCCTTAGAATACGTTGTATTTGCACTCAATACCTGAATAAAACCATTTAATCCTGCAACAGCTACGGCGGGTGAAGTATCTGTTCCTATCCCTGTATATTTAACTTTTATAGTAGCTGAATTTATAATATCTTTCTCTTCATTAGTTAATGCGGTACCGATACCAATCAGATTTTTTAATATTCCGAGCTGCTTATAAACAGCATTATACAATTTAGTCGAACTATAGTTAGATTCTATTACCATAATCCCCATTCGACCATAGGTCACACTTTTTACATAGACCGGAGTTACCCCTCCAGTAATAGCTTGCATATCCAAACCCGTAGGATCAAATAGTTGAGTATTATTTTGCGGCACATCCATGTCAATTGTAAAATTATGCTGGAAAAATTTAATCTTGATTGCCGATGTGGAAGCAATCAAGTGATTCTCTCCCTGCTGAGTGGTATTGGTGTTAATCAAAAATGCATCTAACCCTTTATTGAATCCATAAATCGTTTTCAATTCCTCATATACACGAAATGTATCCATCTCCACGATCAAAGAAGCAGCACCTACTTCACCGGGATTAGTATTTTCCAAATCCGTCAGAGCGGCATTGTATAATGCAGCTTGAGAAGTCGGACGGGGAAGACTGGTTCGAGCAACCGCGGAACCAGAGACAGGCATGGAAGTAGATATGGTAATCGGACGAATATTATTGGAAATACCTGTCAACATTTGAGGCGAAAAAACACCTTCTATGCTCTGGCCCTTTAATATTGCGCCGGGATAAATATTGAGTCCCATAGACTGGTCGGTAATAGTAAACATCTGTGATTTATATTTCTGATAAAAATAGAGCATATCAGGCTCACGAGGCGGAGCGTTGAGTGGGGGGTCGGTTGTTCCCGGCCCATCTTTATAAGCTCCTGCTTTCGGTTTAACTGGA
>NZ_DKSP01000127.1:0-35617 GCF_002472745.1 Sphingobacterium sp. UBA7253
GTGATAGGTCTTCTCGGTATTTTCGCCATTCGCCAGCAGCTCCTCAAAAATTTTCTCGCCCGGGCGCAGACCGACGAACTTAATATCAATATCCTCAGGGTAGTTGTAGCCCTTCAAACGGATCATCTGTTTGGCCAGATCTATGATCTTGACCGGCTCACCCATATCAAAAACAAATATTTCGCCACCTTTACCCATTACTGCGGCTTCCTGTACCAATTGACAGGCTTCGGGTATGGTCATAAAATAACGGGTAATATTTGGATCGGTAATGGTGAGCGGGCCTCCTTTGAGCATCTGCTTTTCAAATAGCGGGATGACCGAACCGTTAGATCCCAATACATTGCCAAAGCGTGTGATGATGAAGTTCGTTTTGGAGTTGCTATTGACGGTGGATATCGCAATTTCAGCGACACGTTTTGTTGCTCCCATCACATTTGTCGGATTCACGGCTTTATCCGTAGACACCATCACAAATTTAGACACGCCATACTTATCTGCCAATTGTGCCACATTATAAGAGCCCCATACATTTGTTAAAATCGATTCGTACGGATTGGCTTCCATCAACGGCACATGCTTATATGCTGCAGCATGAAAGACGTAGGTGGGCCTGTAAACCTGAAACAGCGTCTCCATAAATAGCGCATCCCTGACATTACCTACCATAAACACACAGCGGTCAAAATTTGCCGACGCGCGCAGCTCCTGCTGAATATCATACAGCGCAGATTCTGCCTGATCCACCACGATCAGCTGTTTGAGATCCGTATGTGCAAGCTGGCGTACCAGTTCACCACCAATTGAACCCGCACCGCCCGTTACCAATACAATTTGGTCTTTCATCTCTGCCGCAATGGACGGGTTGTTCAGATCGATGGCCTTTCGTCCCAGTAGATCTTCGATCCGCAAGCTTCGGATCTGTCGGGTGGCCACCTCTCCTGCCAACAGACGTGCCGTATCCGGAATAATTTTGACAACTAATGGAATCGGTTCCGCCAGCTTAAAAACGTTATTCAAGCGTTCCGGCGAGCGGTTGTCGATAGCAACGATCAATTCAGCAGCACTGCCATGCCGATTGACGAACTCTTTATTCAATTGATTAATATCATGGATTCTAAAGCCTTGAATACGATTACCAATGCGATGCGGATTATCGTCCATAATCGCCACAATCCGGTATTTATTGCGTGATGTCGTATGGATAAAGTGGAAAGTTGTATTTCCCATATTGCCTGCGCCAAACAAAATAACCGGAATACGGTTGTCTTTATTACCCCACATCAGCTCGTGATACAATGCCCTGTAAAGCACGCGACTAAAGGTCATACCGAAACAAGCTATTAATGCATGGAAAAGTAATTGAGTGTCGGAAACAGGAAAAGTAACATGCAAGAACGACGGTTGTCTCCACTCCAATAGCTTACATACAAGTACTGATGAAAAATAGGCCATCCCAATTGCAAACACCATACGTTGTAATTCGCGGAGACCGATTTTATGTATAACCCCCTTAAATGTTCCCAGCGCAAGAAAGCAGATCAGATAAATGGTAGAGACCAAAATAAGTTGTATGCGCAAAGCATCAGGCTCAACGCCGCCCCTGTGTTTGAAGATGAGCACATAGCTGGCAAGAAAGGACACCACTACTATGATCATATCTATTAAAAGAATGACCCAACGCGGCTTGTTAACGGACAAGCCCTCCCTCCATAAATTACTCATTTAAAATCTATTAAAATTCCCTTCCGAGGTTTAAGTTTGCGTAAATGTACCAATTAAATGGCATATAAATCGTAAAAGTTCTCCTAGTATCTAGGAGAACTCTATTTTCTATTATAAAAGAAATAAGGCTATCTAAAAATCCAGATAAATGCTTTCATCAACCACCTTCTTCTCCGGCCATAAGCGTTGCGGATAGTCTCCGCGCTCAATTAATTGATGGATACTTTGTTGTACCTGATCCTTATCTTCCTTATACGTCACACCGAACCATTTTGCATCGGTTGGAAGTACAGAAAAGTTCGCAATGCCTTGTTTTACCATATAATCCGGCAAATCAGGGATAAAGAATTCCGCTTTTGGGTTCTGGTGATTTTGCTCCACAAAATCAGGAAATAATGCGCGTGCTACTTCAAATATTTTAGGCGTAAATCCCCAAAAATTCATCGACATCCGTGTATTGCCAGGTAATATAGTTTCTTTCTCTTCCTGCGCGTAGACGATATCGCTGTCTTTTCGATAAATGTTAGTTCTTTCCGTAACGCTTTGTAAATGGTTCGTAGCATTTACTTCACATACACCACGCGAGACATAGCCAAAGTCAGAAAGGGTATTCCCAACCTCAAATCCAACCAATGCCATTTCCGTATCATTGGCTTGATGCTGTAAAAAAGTAGCCATTTTCTGAAAGGCATCATAGCCGTAAAAGTCATCCGCATTGATCACACAAAATGGCCTATCCACCTCTTGCTCGGCACTCATTACAGCATGTCCTGTTCCCCAAGGCTTCTGACGTTCGACGACGCGATCCACACCAAATTTTTTCAAGTCAAAATCCTGATAAGCGTATGCAACTTCAACGGAATCAGGCAGTTTATCCCCTACATTGGTTTTCATCACCTCCAAAAACTCCTCCCGAATGACAAAAACGACTTTTCCAAAGCCAGCCTTTATCGCATCATAAATTGAATAATCGATAATTTTTTCACCAAAGGGGCCAAAGCACTCTACCTGTTTTGCCGAACCATAGCGGCTGGCCATCCCGGCAGCCAAGATGACTAAAATTGGCTTCTTGGGATACATTTCATTTCTTAACATGACGATTTGATCTTATCTGTTTGTTTGTTGTTTTAAATATCGCTTTGTATACTACACGATGAACGTTATAATACACGATTATTTTATTCGTTTGTATTCGAAAATTTATAGGATAAATAGCAGCATAAAATAACAAAACATATGCCACTATATGTCCTTTCCCGTTAACAAACTAGGAATAATTGATTAAAAAGAACCCTATAGGACCCTAAAATAGTGATGCCTCATCTTTTCTAAAGAGAGGCACCACTACTACTTTATCGTATTTATTTTAATTTCTCTTCTTTTGTCTCTACTTCAGACTTATTTCCCTCAAGCTCTTCTGCCTTTACGCCTTTAGGATTGCTCCACAGCCTTTTCTTATAGGCATCGAGCTTTTCCTCCACTTTTTTACCGTCCAGCTGTTGGCCTCCATTTTCAGTATCTTTCAGATTCTGCAACATACCCGGCGATGATTCCCTCACAATTGTACTTGCAAATTTGTTCTGTACAAAGAAATCGTCCATGGTCATATCATACAGACCCTTATCCGGATCAGAAATATCGACCTGTATCAAACTGTAACGCAATTGCGGGAAATACAACCAGAATGCAGGCGTTGCACCGACAGACTCCGCAAGGTCAGCTGATGTGGTGATATTCATTAAGGGTGCCACGCCAATGATGCGTGTTTCCAATCGGCTACGTTGCTTATCAAAGAAAATATCCTCCTTTACTCTAAATTTAGTCACACGCGCCGGATCAAACTCATTCAGCGCCATCTTCGAGTCGATCTGATTACCCTCCCCATCAAAAATTGGGACCAGCACGCTATCTGCAAATCGAGCCATTCCCTCTTGCGCACTTAATCTTCCTTTAAACGAATCATCATCCGGACTGTAGAGGGACAATTTTCCTTTTTCAATGGCTTTCATGATCACTTCAATCAACGAGTTGCCTGGTACCGCCAATAAATTATTTTTTTCATCCTTAAGGTCAATATCGCGCCATACACGCTTGTAAAACCGGATATTCTTTTTATTTACCTCGGGGTAAGCAAACGGCACCGCATCCTCCATGCTATTCGCCTGGTAAAAACCATCCTCTAATGGAATGGTATCCTGGATTACATCTCCTGCAGGGATAGGCGTTGAGGCACCCGTTTGCAACATCCGCTGCTGTGCCGGCACAGTATCTATTGTGGTTTCCTGTTGCGCAAACAATGACCCCATTCCAAAAGCCATCGCCGCTATCAATATTATTTCTTTTTTCATTGTTATCGATTTTTATATATACAACAGCGAATTAATATTTACGTGTTTTACTTTGAACGGTTGGCATTTCAAATGCCGACATCACACAACGGAAACCAATGTAAGAATGCGGTTCATAATCTACCGAGTAGTTTCGGGTTTCACTATTTAACTGTTCACCGTTATCTTTCCAAGATCCACCGCGCACCACTTTACGTTTCAACGCATCGCCATCTTTTTCATCAGCATCGTACAGTAGCGCTGGGTTTAAGTCATTCACAAAAACAACTGCCGAAGGACTATACGCATCTAACGTCCACTCCGACACGTTACCAGCCATATTATACACACCAAACGCATTCGGCATATACGATTTCACTGGAAGCGTAAACGTGGCACCATCACGCGAATACGTTCCTTCACCCTGTTTAAAATTGACAGCCAATTTCTTTTTACCTTCCGCACCATCAATGGTCATACGCGATCCCGCAATCGTATCCTGAGGATCCAATTTACCCGAAGCCGCATATTGCCATTGTGCTTCCGTGGGTAGGCTCAAGCTCAGCTGATAGCCATTGAGATAGGAGTTTTTCAATACCGTAGCCGCCATCTCATTTGCACGCCAATCGGTAAATGCACGCGCCTGTCTCCAAGTAACCCCCACTACCGGATAATAATCAAACGAAGGGTGGGTGAAATAATTGGCATCTAGCGATGCAAGTTGCGCATTCGGAAAATCTTTTGTCCATATATCTTCAACAGGCATTACGGCTACCGTATCGGTCAAATATTTCTTTTTTACATTCCCTTTCGATTGAAGGTAAGCGAAACGATATCTGATCATCTCCGGATTGAGTACTCGTCTATTCCCCTGCATTTCAAGCATAGGGGCGATACGCTCTTGGATAGCAGGATCGTTACTTTTCCAAATTGGGGATATCTTTTTAACTTTTGCCCAGTTGATCCGCTTCTGTCCAACCTGTTCGCCCGCTACGTCCATAAAATATTGGTCGTCATTTAGATAATCCGTTACAGCAACCGAATCCGCTACCCAATTAACAAATTCACGGTACTGTTTATTGGTTACTTCCGCTTCATCAATAAAAAATGCGCTCACGCTCACATTTTTCCCTACGTTTCCGCTATCTAGTGATCCTTTGAATAAAATGGTTCCCGAGGGAATATACACCATTCCAGGAGGAGGGGGTAATTTTCCGCCTTTAAACGCATTTACTTTCGGTGCTTTGTACATCGCTGTATTTGATTTACACGCCGTAAAACCGATTAAGATCGCTAAACAAAAAAGCCCAAGCAGGCGATTGCCATTGTACTTCTTACGTATATTCATTATTTTTTCTATTTAAATATTAAACTGGCCTATTTACGATTGAACAATGCATATTTGACACCTACAGACACAAAGCCATATTGATCGTTATTCTTATTGATAATACCATCCAAGTTATCGTTAAAGGTCAAAGTATGTTGATAGTTGACATTAATTGCCCATTGTGGTCCATATAACGTACGCCCAAAAGGAATATCGACTCCTACGTTTAAAGGCACCACAAAATGAATTTCACCTGCATCTTTGCTAATCTCTCCTCCTACCGATTCCAGATAATTGGCATAAAGCGTTGAAATATTTTTTGAAATTCGGTTTTTAACCAATCCGGCTCCAGCGCCTACATACACATTAGAAAGGATACGAGACAGTGTATTTGCTTGCAAGGTGTAATAGCTATAATTTTTTGAACCATCCAAAAATTGACCCACGCGGATTTTTCCGTTGATGTTACCTGCAAAATAGCGATTTTTGAAATCGCTCTCATAACCATTACCTGCTAAAGTACCTTTTTCGCCATGCAGACCGACAGAGATAAAAGGTGTGATGAGATAATCCAACTCCCCATAAAAAGCAAATTTAGACTCAACATTTCCTAGATCGGTGAGATTAAAGGTACCTCCAGCACCTGCTCCAATGCTGATCGGCTTGGAGAATTGTGCAGAAACAGAACTGGATATAAGGCAACACACAGCAATAAAACTAAATAATAGAAGTTTTTTCATTTGGTTGAATGTATTAAGATATTAATAAGAACGTCTTAAGACTTACAATAGTATTACAACAAAAAATCCCAAGCCGTTTTCTACGACTTGGGATTCAACAACAATAAGGCCAAAATTAGTTAATAAAGACCTTTATTTAATATTTAAGCGATCTTTCAACCCTTGCCAAACTTTTGCAAGGCCTTTTTTCTTGGTCCCTTTGTCGCCATAACCATAGCCATAGCCGTAACCATAGCCATACCCACGAGCAAAGTCAACATCATTTACGACAGACGCAAGATTCTTCAATTTTCCATCGATATACAATTCACGTGGCACTTGCAGTAAGCGCTTGTCTAGATAATTGACACGGGACACATACAACGTTAGGTCTGCGTTATGTGCAATCAACAAGGTATCTGTTACCAAACTTACTGGGGCTGTATCCACTAACACATAATCGTAATGCTCACGTGCATATTTTATCACATCATCAAAGTGCCCATTCATTAATAACTCTGCTGGATTAGGTGCGATATAACCTGAATAAACCACATCGAAATCATAATTTCCTGGTTTTTTAATGATAATATTATCAACATCCATATCCGGATTGATCAAGAACTGGGTAATTCCAACATTGGTATGTTGCAAATGTGATAATCCCAAATAATCCAATACTTTTGGGCTTCTAATATCTGCACCAATTAAAAGGACTTTTTTTCCAGACATGGACAGGATCTGGGCTAAGTTTGTAGTGACAAAAGATTTTCCTTCCCCAGAAATTGTAGATGTTACAAAAACTACTTTAGAAGTATCTTTGCTATCTGCTCCAAACATGAAGTTCATGTTGGTACGCAAAATACGAAAAGCCTCAGCGAGTGATGATCGATCATTTAAATGAACAATTGTATCTTCAGCTGTTGGTATTTCTCCCAAAACAGGTATTTTGACAATATCTTCAATATCCTTACGGGAATGAATTTTATTATCCAATAAAAACTTAAGATAAAGAGTAATAAAGGGTAGCAAGAAGCCAAATACCAAGGCACCAAAGATAACCATCGATTTCTTGGGTGATACAGGTAGACCATTTTCATACGCCGCATCAATAATCTTCAAATTATCGGGAGTAGCTGCAGCCCGAACTTCACTTTCTTCTCTTTTCTGTAATAATAGCAAATATAGAGATTCAACTATTTGCTGTTGTCTAGAGATCTTTTTAAAACCTTGTTCCTGATTAGGTATTGAACTAATACGGCTTCTGATCTCATTTGATTTCTGCTGAATACTACCCAACGCGAGTTTGGTAACTCTTTGGTAATTTTGTAAAGCACTTCGTATATTTCTACTACTTTCTTCAATATTTTCATTTAATGCAATAACAGTTGGGTTTTGTTCAGAAGCTGTTTTCAAAAGGTCATCTCTTTCGAGCACCAACTTATTATATCCCTCAATGGCCGAAACTATTGATACATCTTGTAAACCGATATTGGAAGGTAATAATTTACCAACTTCCTGTCTTTTAAGATAGTCATTCATATGATCGACCAGCTGCAATTGGGTCCTATACTCCAAAACCTTTTTATCGTTATCAGAAGCAGTATTTAAAAACACTCCGGCTTCTGTAGCCATATCAACCATGGAATTTGCTGATTTGAACTCTGCGGCTTCTTCATCGGCTCCAGAAAGATCTTTAGATATTAAAAGCAATCTCTTATTTATAAAGTCAGACGTTGCTCTAGTCATCCGCATTTTATCATTTGTTAAATCTGCATTGTAAACGTCGATTAGGCTATTTAGAATTAATTCTGCCTTCTTTCTGGTACTAGTAACCATTGAAAAATTAACAATATAAGACTGTAATTCCTTACTTGGCGTAATCGATATACTCTTTAAACTGGCGTCAATCGCCCAATTTGTTGGTATAATATTAATCAAATAAGTGACCTCCTTATCTGGCAAATTTTTCTTTGTTCTTTTAATTTGCAATTTATGAGAACCAATTTTAAAAATTTTATCGAAGGAAGCTATGGTCTTTTCGCCGTTTAATAAATTCGTTACATTGAGTCGGTTTTCGTCAGCAAATTTTACCTGCAGATTTAACTTTATAGTGTCTAAGCTTTGTTGAGGAACAATTACGAAAGGCATTTCGCTTTGTAATACCTCTGAGGAACGGATTTTCCCTTTTAACGAGTAAACTATATTAAGATGATGTTGATCCACAACCTTTCTCATCAATCGACGAGACGATAAAACCTCAATTTGATCTGTTACAAACGCAGCCCGCGTCCCCCCAAATCCTAAGCTATTAGACAATTCAGCAATTCCAGCCAATTCACCAGCTGTGGCGCTCTTTTCATCCTTAAGAAGGATTTTAGCAGTTGTGATATAGCTTTTCTGCGAATATCTTAAATACATCAGCGCCATACCGAGCATTATTAAAATTGATAGCAGAAACCACTTCCAATAATATGCATATCGCTCAAAAAGTTGCCTTAGATTGATTTCTTCTTCGAAACTATCTTTGATATTTGTAGAATTTTGTTCCATAATTTAATTATCTGGTCAATACTGATATAACTGTTATCAATAAACCAGCTATAGATATTATAACATTTGTATTACTTCCTAGTTTTGAATTATTAATTTGTGCTTTATTTGGCTCAACATAAACAACATCATTTTGTATTAAATAATAATAAGGCGAATTTAAGACGTCCTGTTTTGTCAAATCTAGCCGATGGACCGCTTTTTTCCCATCTACTTCACGAATTAGCATTACATTTTCTCTTACGCCCCTGATTGTCATGTCTCCGGCCATTCCTAATGCCTCTAGAACGGTAACTCTTTCTGTCGGCAGGACGAACGATCCTGGTCTAGCGACCTCACCCAAAACTGAAACTCTAAAATTGTTAAAATTAATATTTACGCCTGGATCCTTTATGTATCGTTCCAACTCCGCTCTCAATTTTTCTATTGCTTCAGTTCTTGTAAGCCCTGCAATACGTACTTTGCCCAAAATTGGAAGCAAAACGTTACCATTGTTATCAACAGTATATGTAGGACGTAGAGCCAAATCAGTTTGTTGAGTCAAATTTCCATTTGGCATCATGCTAATTGGATTAAAAGGCATTGTGACCTTTGGATCCGCGGCAGTAACTACAATCGTTAGGATATCATTTGGTTGAATCTTAGGTATATTCTGCTCATAAATATTATTGAGCTGTGTCGAATCTGCCTGTAGATAAACCATATTTTTCCTAGAGCCACACGAACTAAAGATTAATACAGCAGCTGTAAACAATGCTAATACTAAACCATATCTTGAAATTAACCGCATAAGTTATTTAAATTAAAATTGATTTTATTCATCAAATACGCAAAAATACATTTTTTCCTCCAAACATCCCTAAAACGACTTGATAGAATGTCTGATAAAAAGAACGAATCACACTAGCAAGATCTATGCCTAAAAGTGCAGTCATAAATATTTTTGAATTCGGACAAACAAGAACTTATCAACTCCATCCAAAGATTACATCTTGAAAGAGCGAAACAATAAAATCTAATTCAATACTATTCAATCGACTAAACTAAAATAGTGAGGAATCAACAAAAAAAAGAGCTTTTATTTTATAACTAAAAGCTCTTTTAATTTATTTAGAAAAAACCTGTCTGATCTTCGCTTTAATACGATCTTTGTCTTCTCCCGCTAAGTTTGAACCTGATGGCAAACAAAGTCCTGTATCAAACAATCTTTCAGCAACATTATTTCCATAATATGGCGAGCTCTTGAATACAGGCTGAAGATGCATCGGCTTCCATAAAGGACGCGATTCAATGTTGTCTTCCAAAAGCGCAAGACGCAAACCCTCGCGCGAGATACCTGCCACGACCTCATCAATAGTTATGGCAGCTAACCAATGATTGGAAAAAAAGTCTTCACTAGGTGCGCTTAAAACTTTTACCCCTTCGATATTAGCAAATAGGTCTGAATAGAAATCTGTCATTGCACGACGAGCCTTAACGCGATTTTCCAATACTTCCATCTGCCCTCTTCCTATACCGGCACAGATATTAGACATTCTATAGTTATAACCAATATGTGAATGTTGATAGTGAGGAGCATCGTCGCGTGCTTGAGTAGAAAGAAAAACGGCTTTGTCTTTATCTTCTTTTGTATGGCAAACCAAAGCTCCTCCGCCAGAAGTTGTGATAATCTTATTACCATTAAAGCTTAATATCCCGAAACGACCAAAAGTACCGCAAGCCTTGCCTTTGTATGAAGATCCTAGCGCCTCTGCAGCATCCTCTATAACCGGAATATCGAATTCATTCGCCACATCCAAAATTTCATCCATCTTGGCAGGCATTCCATAAAGATGGACAACAATAATTGCCTTTGGTTTTTTCCCTTTGGAAAGACGATCTCTTATCGCTTCTTTCAAAGCAATCGGACAAATATTCCAGGTATCGGCTTCCGAGTCAACAAATACCGGTATTGCCCCTTGATAGGCAATCGGATTAGCCGATGCAGAGAATGTCATGGACTGACAAATGACTTCATCTCCATAATTGACGCCGCATTCGATTAAGGCTAAATGTAAAGCTGCTGTACCTGCCGAAAGGGCTGCAACCTGAACACCAGCATTTAGAAATTTTTCTAAATCTTCTTCAAAGCCGTTGACATTGGGGCCTAGAGGAGCTACCCAATTATGGTCAAATGCTTCATGGATGTACTTTAATTCATTCCCCCCCATGTGAGGAGAGGATAGCCATATTTTATCTGACATAGTGGTAAAAATTAACGTTAATTCTTTATTATTCTTCCAGGATTACCCACCACGGTACATCCATCTGGTATATCTTTAATAATTACAGCACCAGCTCCTATCTTCACCCATTTCCCAATAGTTATCCCTTGGATAACACAGGCTCCAATACCGATATGTGTACCTTCTCCTACATGTACATTCCCCGCCAGCGCAACATTTGGCGATAAATGTACAAAATCTTCGATAATACAATCGTGATCTACGGACGCATTTGTATTGATAATACAATGATGACCTACATTAACGTCAACATTAACCGTTGCACCAGCCATCACTACTGTACCATTTCCTATAATACTATAGCGAGAAATATTAGCATCTGTGTGTATCAAAATTGGATAAGTAAACGAACTGGTCTCATTTACTATTCTTTTCCTGATCTCATTATTTCCAATAGCAATAATCACCTCAACCAATCCATCAGGAATCTTATGAAAAACAGTATACCCCAACAGCGAAGATTTGTTCAAATCGGTATCGATAAAGCCTTCTATTTTTAAATTATTACATTCAGCAATTTCTGCTATTACCTTTCCATGGCCACTTGCTCCGAATAAGTACATACTTCTTAATTAGTTATTTCCATTAAATGGTTTTATTGTTACATGTCCATCTGCTGAAATGCCCTCTCGTTTAAATACCTTTTTGAACGTTGTGAAAAACACTTTTAAATCGGTAAGAAAGCTTACATGATCTACGTACCAAACATCTAATTCAAATTTTTTTGCCCAAGAGATGGCATTTCTTCCGTTGACTTGTGCCCACCCCGTGATACCCGGCCTTACCTCATGACGGCGTCGCTGCTTATCGTCATACAATGGTAAGTATTGAATCAAAAGAGGTCTAGGTCCAATGATTGCCATATCTCCTTTGAGTACGTTGATTAACTGCGGTATCTCATCGAGTGATGTCTTTCTCACAAAAGAACCAATCGAGGTTAATCGCTCAGCGTCGGACAGCAATTCTCCATTGGAATCTCTTTTGTCATTCATTGTCTTAAATTTGATAATTCTAAAGATTCGCTCATTTAACCCTGGACGAGCCTGGAAGAAAAATGGCTTACCATCATTAGCAAAATAAAGTCCTATTGTCACAAAAATAAAAACTGGACTAAGTATAATCAAACCAATAAGCGCAATAAAAAAATCGAAGAGCCTCTTAAAAAAATTCTTATACATTGTCTAATCCTTTATCTTTTAATAAACTTCTGTACTCACTTAAAAGGGCATTCCAAACAACCTGTTGTTCATAGCGTTCAGTTATCATTCGTCTAGCATTTCCCTTCATCTTTGAATAAAGCTTCTTATCTTTCATCATCATTTCCATGGCATTCTTAACTGCGTCTACATTTTTAACAGGAATGATTTTTCCATTTCGTCCTTCAATGATGATTTCATTACAGCCATTGATATCAGAAACAATAGAAGGAAGTTCCATTGCTCCCGCCTGCATAACTACATTTGGAAATCCTTCTCGATAACTCGGAAATACCAATACATTAGATATGGCAAAATATGGTCGAACGTCTTTTTGGAACCCCACATGGATAATTCGTTTGTTACTATGTATTTTATTTAAAGTTTCTATATCAAGTGGATCTAAATTGTTCTCAGTAGGGCCTACTAAAAGTAATTTGGCATTTGTATAGTTTAAACTACAGAAAGCATTAATCAACTCATTTAGCCCCTTATCACCGACCAATCTTCCTACAAATATAAAAACGAAATCATCATCTAAAACTCCCAATTCTATCCTTAATTCGATTTGTTGTTCTAACGATATTTGCGCTCTAGAGAAATATGAAGTACTTATTCCATTTGAAGAACCTTCCCCAATAATTTTCAATTTAGAGGGTATTGTATATTTCATCGACAAAATAAAATCAAACAAGCCTTTTGAATTCGGATATATCTTACTAGCAGCTATATAAGTCAATTTTTCCACATAGTCAAGAACTTTACGTTTTAGCCCAGTAGCTTCCATAAGTGGCATTCCTGCTACAGTGTGTAATCGAACGGGCACACCAGAGAGCTTTGCTGCGACCATTGCAATTAAACCTGCTTTTGGTGTATGACTATGAACTATCGTAGGTTTTAATTTTCTAAATAGGCTGTACATGATCCAAAGCGATTTTAAATCTTTCATCGGAGTAATCGCACGAGACATCTCTACAGGTATTGTTGAAATTTTCTCATCTGATGATACGTCTTGGAGTTCCTGCCCTTTCGAGGCTACACCAATAACTTCAAAACCATTTTGAGACATAAAAGAGTGTTGACCTTTCAATAAAATTTTTAAAGAAATAGGAACTGTTGTTACTCGAATAATTTTTACGCTCATTAATTCAATTTTTATAACTTACTTTTAACCAAAATTTGACAAACTATACTATCAAAGAAGTATATACATTATCTAATAAACTTTTTCATACCTATTTACCATATGTTTTATATCATATTGTAGAGCTTTATTATAACATCTAGATATGATAATCTGTCTTTGTTCTTTGTCTTCAACCGCAATTCTTATTTTATTCGATAAATCTTCAGAATCACCAAATGTGAAGAGTAAACCATTACTTTCGACAATTTCACGTAGTCCTTTAACATTACTTGCAATGAATGGCTTACCGACCACCATCCCTTCGATGCTTGAAAGAGATAGTCCTTCGTACTGTGAGGATAAAACTATTACGTCGGAAGTCTTAAGTAGGTTAGGAATGTCACTTCTTAAGCCTAAAAACAGAACTCTAGTGTTTAATCCAAGAGAATTAACAAGTTGGATATTTTCTTCCATCAAAGGCCCAACCCCTACCAAAATTAGTTTATAATGATCTGGCAATAATTTAAGAGAACGAATAACAGTATGTTGATCTTTAGGAAATCGGAAACTAGAAACTTGAATTATTATCTTAGAATTCAGATCGTTGAAAAATTGATTTTTTGAATAGGATTCCGCAGCAATAAATTTCTCTAAATTTATTCCATTTTCAATTAAAACAAATTTATCCGAAAATTTCCCCCCCAAATGCGATTTTAGTTCTAAATCGACATCCCTAGCAATTGTGACTATTTTATTAATCCGATTATATATAAGCTTATCAAAAAATTTAAACAAAAAGTTAGACCGCCTTTTATTATTAGTACTATGCTCCGTATATATTAGATTTATTTTTTTTTTGCAAAATAATTCTGCTATCACAACAAAGTATAATGATGGGAATAAATGGATATGTATAGTATCGTACATCTTTATTAAACTTATCAGTTTAATAATTACAAGAGGGTTGTAAACAGAACCCTCCCCTAAAAAGAAGATTTCTCCTTTACTATTTGATTGTGCTTTTTCACTGAGAATATCATTTTTCCTTGTTAATACAGCTAGGTCAACTTCACATTTTTTATAAAAAGGTAGACTCTCGCAGATTAGATTCTCTGCGCCCCCCACATTTAAACTATTTACAACTATCAAAACTTTCATACAAGTAATATTTTCTGAAACCATTCAGAATAGTCAAAATTCTTAAGAGTAACTGAAAATTGAGTGTCTACTTTAATTTCTTGTAATCCAACACTTAAAGATTCTATATTACCCTTCTCCACTATTAAACCGTTTGATGAATCGATTATGCCCTCAAAATTTATACAATTAGTAGCAACTACTGGAGTTCCTAATACTAGAGCTTCTAACACCACATTAGGGAAGCCTTCCTTAATGGAAGATAATACAAATATATCTGCTGACTTATAATATGGGTATGGATTCTTAACAAAACCTAATAAAGAAATATATTCTGACACATGAAGGCTTTCAATTAAATTTTCTAAATATTCTCTATACCCCTTTTCAACGGTTTCATCACCTAATATATAAACTTTGATATTTCTATTTTGCTTTATTAAATTCGCAATCGCTTTTATTAATATATCAAATCCTTTCGCTGAATATAAACTACCCGCAGCAACTATGTTCGTTTTATTAGCTGAAAACTCTGGTATATACTCATTTGAATACTTTAATATTTGCTCAATATTTACCATATTTTTGATAAAATAAACCTTATCATCTTCTATATTATAATATTTATGAACTTCACTCTTCATCTCATTAGTTTGACATATAATAAAATCTGACCATTTCAATATAGATTTAGTAAATGAAGCAATTATTTTGCCTTTTAATCCTTTATAAAGTTTATTACTAGGAAGAGTTGGTAGGCGATAAATTAATTTAAACTTTCCTCTGAAGATCTTATATAATGATAAAAAGAATAGAATATGTTCAGCAGAAGTGAATACTATCTCTGGTCTTACTTTATCCAAAATTGATCTCAATTTCAAAACGCCGGCTTTGACACTTCTTACCTCCAATTTACGAACCTCAACCTTTTTTTCAATTAAAGGTAAATAGTTATCATTTCCATAAAAAACAACTAGCGTAATAGAGAACTTGCTATCGTCCAAAGAGTTAATTATGTTCACTAAATTCTTTTCGGCGCCCCCCCCACTTAAAGAAGGCGTCACAAACATAACATTACTTTTTAATAAACCTTGATTCATCTGTTTCTAATAAAACTTTTCGTTTTTCATCATAAGTTAATCCCTTTACTCCCATATCCTTTTCTAACATACGATCTAATAAATGTTGTGTAGAACCAATTACTTTCGCAGGATTTGATCCTACTACCACATTATCTGGAAAACTTTTAGTAACTACGGCTCCGGCGGCTATGACCACGTTATCTCCAATGGTCACCCCGGGCATTATTAAAACATTATTTCCGATATAAACATTATTTCCGATTACTATTTTCCCAAAAGTATCCAACTTAGGATATTTGTTTCTAAAAATCCATGCCCCTCCATGTGTAAAAAACTTCACTCCATCAGTTATTTGAACATGGTCCCCTATTGTAATTAAATAAGGCTCAGATCCAAAATTCCTGGTCGCGATCCAGCAATTTTTTCCAATAGTCACACCTGATTTCCTAGCGAATTTTTCGGGAGACCAAATAAACCGCTTATATAAGTAAAGAATTTTTGAAAACATAATTGTATATAAAATTTGAGACTGTTATGAAATTAATCTTGATTAAAAAGGAGCAATTCATGTTGAAATTTATTTTAAATTCTTAAATACTTGCTTTCCATTTATATTAACTTGATCAAATTTAAAGCTCACATTAGGCGCCAATTTTCTTTGAACTCTTATATTAGAATTTATATTATTCCAATTTGCATTTTTGTAACTCACAGAACCAATTAAATTGTCATTATTAGTATCATTCCCAACTATTGTAAGAGGATTAGGGCTATCAATATCGATATGACCATCAATACTTATTGAAATGTTATTTCTTTTATTAAATTTGTGTAAAACCAACTTTATTCCATCAACTTTACTCTTTATAGTTTTAACATTTTTAATATCTATATCGCTCAAGAATTCGTCGGGAGCATTCGGTTCTAAGTCGATGCCTGCCATAGGATTAATACCATTGGTATTGCTAATAATTAAATCTTTCATTAATAATGTTTTAGCAGAGACAATAGATATACCATTTCTCCTATTGTTTGATATCTCGCCACCTAAAATATGGACGTTCGTGCTATATGGAACGCCTCCATCCAGCCTACCAACATAAATGCCGTCACCCCAAAAATTTGATATTTTAGAATTAGTAACTCTAATATTATTAGCAGACATTATCTTAATCCCCATTCCCCATTCCCCAGAATTGCCTAAGTGGTTATATCTATCTCCAACAAGAGTCGGATTTATAATTTCTATATTGCTAACCCCTTCTATGTTGATCAATTTATAACTTTGCTTATTATTTGGAAGCATAATAAGCTTTGACGCTTTCTGAAAAGTAATCTTTGTATTACTACGTAAGTTTAAACCATTATAATTTACGCCTAACGGAAAATTTGGAAAAACAACATTTGACTCTTTATTAATAGCAGTTTGGATATAGCTGGTATAATCAATTTTTCCACTTCGCACGAAATTTTTAGGGAGATATTTCGTGATATTTTCTCTCAACTGGGCATGAACAGATATGCCTACGAGAATTAATATAATAACCAATAATTTTCTCATGTCTAATTCTTTTAATTGTCTGCCTTTATTTGATAGTGAAATATCTAATCACACCTATTTTGAAAGCTCCTTCATTGTTTCCCTAAATATTATCTGCCTGGCTGGATATTCCTCTTTTTCTAAAACTGATGAATAAGGATACCACAAATTAAGCTTGATAGAATTTGGGTAATATTTTGATGTATCCCCCATATAATAAATAATCTTCGGTAATAGTATTAAAAAGGTAAACGACATTGCAAATAAGTTCCTAACTCTTCTAAACTTGCTTAAGTTATATATCTGATAAATGATATTTGAAAATATTATGAGCATAAAGGGGAAAAAATAATTCAAAAAACGGCTAAAACCTGGGATAAATACTACCAAAAGAGCTATGAAAAAATAAAATAGATAAAGATTCTCAAATAATGGCTTAATTGAGCTTTTAATATAAAATTTTAAAAATAAAGAGGGAACAACTATATACATCACAACATTTGTGATTATTCCATTTGCATTAGCTATGATGTTAGAATAATTTGAAATTTTAGACATCGAATTTTCAGTCAAAAATATACCCATAATTTTATCGCTAAAAAATAGTAGGCCTACTCCTAAAAATAGAACTGTAGTTATACCAATTGCATTAAATTTAATTCTAGAAAAAATAGGTATAAATAAAGCAATTATAGCAGATGTGTGAAACAGAATGGCTAATAAAATAAATATTGAAAAATATAAAAACCTGCCTTTCTCATAATAAATATATCCAATGATAAACATAGCTATGGCAAGAGACTCTCTTAATATCTCCATATTATAATAAAAATAGAAACCTATAAAATAAATCAATAGAGAGAAAAATCTGAATTCGGAGTACTTTTCAATGAATTTAAAAATAGCAAAGTTGAAGATAATTGCATGTACCAATTGGAACACGAAAAATTCTTGAAAAACCGTTTTAGTTGCAGAAGATAAAACTATCCATAGTGGATTCCACGCCATATTAAGAATATCCGAAAGAGACATTTCACTCAAAAGTGGCAATGTATCCCAATGGTTTATATAATTATTTGTATCTCCTCCCACCTTGTACCTTAAGCCAGCTACTAAAACAAAAGTGACATAGTAAAATCTAAACCAAAATTTTGACATTCTATTGGTCTTTCTAACATCAAACAGATAGAAATGCATGATTAAAGACAATATAATTAAACAGTATAACATTTAAATATTGATATGTTTGAAATCCGAAATTTCTTTCTTCACAAGGAAAAAACTGGATACAAGTAATAATATTGCAAAGATAGCTTTATAAATTATTGCTAAATCAAAATACATAAAGTAGCCTATCACAAAAAGAGTTATAAATAACAGCAAGGTAAATCTTATAATTTTATAATCTATTTTATATAGCATATTTGATATAAGCCAGCTCACATAAAATAACACTAAATTGGTCAGCATCATAGAAAATACTACTCCCCTTACTTCCCATTTTTTAATGAAAAAATACATGGTTATTAAATTAACAACTACTGATATAAGAAATGTAAAAGTTAGAAATTTAGTGTTTTCAAGCTTTTTAGGCCCTATATCAACAACTTCTTTAAAAACATAAAAGGAAAAATATAAAGCTAAACCTCCTAAATAGTATTTAGCTTCAAAAAAGTCTTTACTTGCAACTATTTGAATTATTTCCTTTGAAAATAACGATAATAAAATTATGATTGGAAAAACAATTATAGCTAATAAATCCAATACCTTCGCAAAAACTTCTTTATGATTTTCTCTTTCGAATTGAGCAAACATAAAAGGATTCCATGCCATTGCAAAAGCTGTATATATAAGTTGAACAGCAGAAGCTAATTTCAATGAAACTGAATATACTCCTATTGCTGATACTGAAATAAAGGCAAGCATGAAAAATCTATTAGCATAAGATATAGAAGCACTACCTAATCTTGCTGGAAATTGTGGTAATGCATATCCTACACATCTTTTCAAAATATCTCGATCCAAATGTATTGTAAAATGCTTTTTTGTAATGAAGAATTGATAAACAAATGATATCAATGCAGCGACCAATATAGAAGCAAACACACCGTTGATTCCAAGTTTAAGAAGTTTAACAAAACAAAATGTTGTTATTAATGTTACAAAAACCTTTATCAATATTGAAAATAAAAACTTTTTATTCTCTTTTTCAAATCTCAGAATTATAAGTGATAAAATTGAGAAATTAACAAACGGCATTTGGATAGAGGCTATTATAATAGCGATCCAATAGGAATCAGTATTGAATAGCCAAACAGATATGAATTTGGATAAAAGTACACACAAGATGCTAAACAACAAAGAAAGGGAACAAACCACTAAAAAAATTCCAGTAATCATTGCTTTTCGGTTTTTTGATTCTGAATAGATAAAATAAAATCTTTGTAAAGAAGTTTCTAGTTGTAATAAAGAGAAAATTGACAAAAACGTTATAAAAATTTGTACTAGGTCAATTACCCCATAATTTCCAGAACCGAAGACCCTTGTATAAAATGGCAATAAAATAAATGACAACAATTTTTCAATGGATGTTGCAAAACCAAAAGAGAAAAATGATTTTAGAAAGTCCTTCATTGTTTATTTTCAAAACGTGTTATCCAATTATTTATGTCATATCTAGCAATAATCTTTGAATCGATATCCTTAATTGGAGATTCGAGAAAATGTTTAAGATTTGAAAATTTATCTACTCCCAAAACAAAAATATTGTTGGGATCATAAAAATCCATATTAATTATATCCATATTATCTGTTATTAATTTTTTCCCGAGAAACATGGCTTCCATTGGTCTTAATGTTAATCCCCTTTGGCCTTCTTGATTTAAATCAATTAATGCTATTGCTTTAGAAAGCTTTAATAAATAGTTATCATAACTCACAAAAGGGAATAAGCCTTTATAATTTTTTAGATGAGCACCGTCATCTACAATATAAAAGTGAGTGCTGACTCCACTTTCATTCAATTTTGACTCCATTTCTCGTAGAGATTTACCCCTGCCCTTATCAAGTCCTAAAAACAAAACATCATATTCCTTAGGTAACTGTTCAATCTTGATATTATCTAAATAAAATGTTGTATTAAATTTTATACCATATTTCTTGGACTCATATTCATCAAATGCCCATGGATCAGCTTCTAATTTATATATTTCCGCTGGATTCAAACTTTTAAAAATTGGATTCCAATACCAATATACTACCTCCAAATCAGGACGCGTTTTTTTAATATATTGCAAACCATCAATGGGATTGGTGGAAAAAAAAATCACTTTACTGAAAGAATCTAAATTACAGGCCCATTCTTTAAACCAAAGTTTTTTAAAAGGTAAATTTAGTTGGAATGCAATTCTTCTAATTATTCGGAGATATGCCGGAATTTCTTTAAATACAGTTGAAACAGTATACCCTTTTTCTTCCATAAACGGAACGAAATAACTCACTGAATTGTATATTATCAGGATATCTTTCATCACATAAGCCTCAATAAATAGTCACCATAACCGCTTTTCTTCAATGGGTCAGCGATTTTCTTCAATTGATCAGCATCAATGTAGCCCATCCGATAAGCAACCTCCTCAATGGCTCCAATTTTCATACCTTGTCGCTCTTCGATGACCTGAACAAATTGCCCTGCCTGCATGAGCGATTGTATTGTACCTGTATCTAACCAAGCTGTTCCTCGATCAAAAACCCCAACCTTCAGCTTACCACGTTTCAAATATTCTTTATTCACGTCTGTAATTTCAAGTTCTCCTCGTGGTGATGGTTCTATATTTTTTGCAATCTCAACGACCTCGTTGTCATAAAAATAGATACCAGGGACAGCATAACTGGATTTAGGCTCTTTTGGCTTCTCCTCAATAGAGACTACATTCTTATCCTGATCAAATTCCACTACACCATATCGTTCCGGATCATGCACCGGATAAGCAAATACCACGCCTCCCTCAGGGTCTGCGCAAGATTGCAGCAACTTGGACATACCAGAGCCATAAAATATATTATCCCCTAAGATTAGCGCAACTTTATCCTCGCCAATGAACTCTTCGCCCAAAATAAAGGCCTGTGCTAAACCATCGGGACTTGGTTGCTCCTTGTATGAAAACTTACAGCCAATTTGAGAACCATCGCCAAGTAATTTTTCAAAATTCGGTAAATCTTGAGGAGTAGATATAATAAGGATTTCATTTATTCCTGCAAGCATAAGGGTAGACAATGGATAATAAATCATCGGTTTATCATACACCGGCATCAATTGCTTCGAAACAGCCAATGTCAATGGATGTAGTCTTGTACCTGATCCCCCAGCTAGAATTATTCCTTTCATGTTTCTTTATGCTTGTTTTAATTTATATTTTCGCTAACATATTGGATAGGCTCTGCTTCCATTCCGGAACAGTGACTCCAAAGGTTTGTTTAATTTTTGTTTTATCCAATAATGAATAACTAGGGCGTTTTGCAGCAGTAGGATACTCCGCCGTGGTAATTGGTCTAATATGACAGTCCAAATTCTTTAACTCCTTGATAGCAACTGCAAAATCATACCAAGAGATTTTTCCTTCGTTAGAAAAATGGTATATACCTTTAGCCCATTTTTCACTGTGTGCAATCACTAAAATAACCTGTGCTAAATCATGCGCATAAGTGGGTGAACCTACTTGATCCCCAATGACAGAAATTTCTTCTCGATCGGTCATTAAACGAATCATTGTCTTTACAAAATTAGCCCCATAGCTAGAGTAAACCCAAGCGGTACGAATGATAATAGCATCAGCACCAGAAGTGATTATAGCTTCCTCGCCTTTTTGTTTGCTTAAGCCATATACATTAATCGGATTTGTTGGTTCATCTTCCTTCAAAGCTGTGCTACTAGTTCCTTGAAAGACATAATCCGTCGAGATATGTATCAGCTTCCTATTGTTTTGCTTTGCCCATTGAGCCATTGTTGCTACAGCTTGATGGTTAATAACATCCACCAATTCAGCTTCCGACTCTGCCTTATCGACAGCAGTATACGCTCCGCCACTAATGATTAAATCTGGATCAATAGTTTCAATAACACTCAAAACTTGTGTCAAATTATCTAAAGCCATTTCTTCGCGATCTACGAAGATAAAAGTATCATCTGTATAGTTGACACTGAGCTCTTTAATTTCCGACCCTAATTGACCAGATGCACCTGTAACAAGTATTTTCATATTTTATAAGTTAGCACCAAATACCTCCTTGAAACTTGGCGCTTCTTTATCCTTATCCGAAAGGATCAATTCTTCCTCGGGAAGCTGCCAATCAACGCCAACAGTAGAATCTAAAGGGTGAATTCCACACTCAGATTCTTTGTTGTAAAAGTTATCACATTTATAAAAAAACGTAGCCGTATCACTCAGGACAACAAATCCATGTAAAAAACCGCGAGGAATAAAAAGCTGATGATTATTTTTTTCCGAAAGCTCTACAGCAATATACTCACCGAATGTAGGTGAATTCGGACGGACATCAACCGCAACGTCCAACACTTTACCGCTAAGTACGCGAACCAATTTTGCTTGTGCATGTTCTCCACTTTGCGCGTGAAGTCCTCTCAAAACGCCTTTTGAAGAAAAGGACTGATTGTCTTGCACAAATGTGGTATCCGTACCAGTAAGCGACCGAAAGGTTTTATCATTAAAACTCTCAAAAAAATATCCTCGACTATCGCCGTATTTTACTGGCTCCAAGATAAAACAGCCCTTCAATTTTGTTTCTGTAGCTTTCATATCAACCCTGGTATTGTTGTTGGTAATAATTTTGATATTCTCCTGAAGTGACTTGATCTAACCATTCCTGATTCTTTAGGTACCAATCAATAGTTTTGGAAAGCCCCTCTTCAAACGTAACGGATGGGTGGTAACCCAACTCTCGATTGATCTTCGAGGCATCAATAGCATAACGCAAATCATGACCCGGACGATCTTTAACAAAAGTAATCAGTTGCGCAGCAGTACCCTGTGCTCTTCCAAGCTTTTCATCCACTTGCTTACACAGTTCTTGCACCAAATCAATATTCTTCCATTCATTAAAGCCACCAACATTATAGGAGTCTCCATTCTTGCCATTGTGAAATACCAAATCGATCGCTCGGGCATGGTCTATCACAAATAACCAGTCTCTGGTAAATTTCCCATCACCATATATCGGTAAGGGTTTATTATTTAAAATATTGTGAATACACAGCGGAATTAGCTTTTCAGGAAAATGGTTTGGCCCATAGTTATTTGAACAATTCGTTAAAACGATAGGTAAGCCGTATGTATCATGGTATGCACGCACAAAATGGTCTGAAGAAGCCTTAGAAGCGGAATAAGGTGAATGTGGATCGTAAGAGGTTTCTTCGGTAAATAGTCCTGTTTCCCCCAATGTACCATAGACTTCATCTGTAGATACATGATGGAACCGCTTACCTTCGAAGTTATCTTTCCAAATATCTCGCGCTGCATTTAATAGATTGACGGTTCCAATGACATTCGTCATTACAAATGCTAACGGATCTGTAATCGACCGATCTACATGTGATTCCGCCGCTAAATGAATAACTCCATCAGGGTGGTACTCTTTAAAAGTAGCTAAAACTTTCTCTGCGTCGGTAATATCAACTTTTACAAACGTATAATTCGGAAGCTGCTCGATATCCCTTAGATTAGCTAAATTGCCTGCATAGGTTAATGCATCAAGATTCACTATTCTGTAATTAGGATACTTCAATACAAATTCACGAACCACATGCGAACCTATGAAGCCTGCTCCTCCAGTTATGATAATCGTTTTGTCCATCACAATACTCTACAAACGGGAATCAGCTAAATCAGAAATAACGCCTTTAACATCATAAACAACAGCATTCTCTTTTTTAAGGTCATCAAGTTTCAAATTCAAGAACTCTTGATGTGCTACTCCCAATACAATAGCATCAAATTTTGCCTTTGGCAAATCAGTTGTACTTTCAATACCGTATTCGTGATGTACTTCAGCAGGATTTGCCCAATGATCATATGTTGTTACTTGAATTCCATAATCTTCTAAAGCACGGATTACATCTACAATCTTCGTATTGCGAACATCAGGACAATTCTCTTTAAATGTTACGCCAAGCATTAATACTTGAGCCCCATTAACATTAATTCCTTTCTTGATCATACATTTAACAACCTGAGAAGCTACATATTCGCCCATCGAATCGTTCAAACGACGTCCAGCCAAAATAATCTCAGGGTGGTAGCCATGTTCTTGGGCTTTCTGAGCCAAATAGTAAGGATCTACACCAATACAATGACCACCTACCAATCCTGGTTTAAAAGGTAAAAAGTTCCATTTTGTGCCCGCCGCTTCTAAAACAGCATGTGTATCGATATTCAAAATATTAAAGATCTTTGCCAATTCATTGACAAAGGCAATATTGATATCACGTTGTGAATTTTCAATCACTTTAGCGGCTTCAGCAACTTTAATACACGGTGCCAAGTGAGTACCTGCCGTAATCACTTCTTTATAAATAGCATCAACTTCAGCTCCGATCTCAGGTGTAGAACCTGAAGTGACTTTTAAGATTTTCTCAACCGTATGTTGTTTATCACCTGGATTGATTCGCTCTGGCGAATAGCCAGCGAAAAAATCTTCGTTAAATTTCAAGCCTGAAATTTTCTCCAATACGGGTATACATTCTTCTTCTGTAACACCCGGGTAAACAGTAGATTCGTATACAACAATATCGCCTTTCTTCAATACTTTACCGACTGTTTCTGACGCTTTATATAATGGTGTCAAGTCCGGACGGTTATTTTTATCGACAGGAGTGGGTACGGTAACCACATAGAAATTTGCATCTGCAATATCCGATAATTGATTGGAACAGTACAAACCAGTCGTATTCGTTGAAAATGGATTTTCACTTACCAATGCGGCTTGAAGAATATCGTCTTCCACTTCCAAAGTTAAATCTTTACCCGAACGCAATTCATCAATACGCTTTTGGTTGATATCGAATCCTAATACTGGAAATTTTGTTGCAAACAGCCTCGCTAATGGCAAACCTACATAGCCTAATCCAATGACAGCTATTTTATATTTTGTATTCATACTATTTTATATTTATTATTTACAAATCTACCGGGATTGTCGAAGTTAAGTACCTTTGCTGGTACTCCTGCGACAGTTGCATTGCCAGGAATATCTTTAATCACTACTGCGCCAGCCCCAATCGACGAATTATCACCGATAACTACATCGTTAACTATGCATACAGACGGTCCTAT
This sequence comes from Sphingobacterium sp. UBA7253, assembly GCF_002472745.1. Taxonomy (NCBI): domain Bacteria; kingdom Pseudomonadati; phylum Bacteroidota; class Sphingobacteriia; order Sphingobacteriales; family Sphingobacteriaceae; genus Sphingobacterium; species Sphingobacterium sp. UBA7253. Next base: position 25,369 of record NZ_DKSP01000127.1, read on the forward strand.
ATACACATTGTTACCTATTTTCGCAGCTTGTCCATGAGCACCAATAGTGGTAAATTGACTGACATTAACATTATTACCTATAATAGCAGAAGGGTTTATTACGACACCAATTCCATGTCCAATATAAAACCCATACCCAATTGTAGTTGCTGGAGGTATTTGGATCCCATATCGACGTGATAAACGCCAGTGCATGAATTTTGCTAGAGGATATAAAATCCCTCTTACTTTACAAAGGCGGAACCAGAATGAATATCCAAAACAATGATTAATAACAAATAATCCGTTAAGAATTATTTTAATTGAGGATACAGTCTTTCCGTATCTTACATAATCACTTTTAATATATTTCCAAGCAACGGAATAATTAGGGTATCTTGACATCAGGTTCAAATGAAATAAATTATTTTAAATTTTCCCAATACCACTTGACCGCCTCTTTAAGACCTTCACGGATCACATGAGTAGGTTCATAGCCCAGTAATTGACGTGCTTTGTCAATGGAAGCCAACGAATGTGGAATGTCTCCTTGTCTATTCGGTCCATGAACAATCTCTACCTTCGCAATTTTAGCATCGTATTCGGTTAAAAATTCTTTTAGATACCCGACCAGTTGATTTAAGGTGGTACGGTCGCCAACAGCCGTGTTATACACCGTATTGATGGCATCTGGATTGGTTGTTGTCATTGCACGCTCATTCATCTGGATCACATTATCGACATAGGTAAAATCACGTGAATAATCACCAGCTCCGTTTATCACAGGACTCTCGTGGTTCATAAATTTCTTTACAAATAATGGGATCACTGCAGCATAGGCACCATTTGGGTCCTGACGTCGGCCAAATACATTAAAATAGCGCAAACCAATCGTCTCCAAACCGTAGGTCTTAGAAAAAATATCTGCATATAATTCATTGACGTATTTGGTAATGGCATAGGGAGATAATGGCTTACCAATCACATCTTCCACTTTTGGAAGACTCGCAGAATCACCATACGTAGACGAAGAGGCAGCATAGATAAAACGCTTTACCCCAGCATCGCGCGCTGCAACCAACATATTTAAAAAACCTGTAACATTGACCTCATTGGAAGTTTGTGGATCTTTAATCGAACGTGGAACGGATCCCAAAGCGGCCTGATGCAATACATAGTCCACCCCTTCAACAGCTTTTTGGCAATCTTCATTGTTCCGAATATCGCCTTCAATTAAGGTAAAATTCGGATTGTCTGCGTGCTGCGCAATATTGTGACGATGACCTGTAGCAAAATTGTCCAACACCACCACGTGATGGTTTTTACCTAAAAAATGCTCTAAGAGATTTGAACCTATAAAACCGGCCCCACCGGTGATTAATATTTTACTCATCTTTTGACGTAATTATATAGTAGAATGATTTGTATATAAAATAATATAACGTTGTTCTTCACTAGTCTTCTGAAAAGAAAGATTGACCTGCTTTCCCAATTTTTTTCCAACCTTGTCCGCTAACAGCAATAAATATGCCTGATTTAGGTTTTCACCCAAAATTAATACTTCTATTTTCCCCGAATCTATGCCCTCCGCATAGTCGCCAACCAAACTAACTTCCTGTATATCGCCCGCTTTACCTAGGATATGATCGATAATGTCATCAATCCCCAAATAGGTATGAATTAATTTTTGAAGAGGGGCAAACAACGAATGTTTTGTATTGGCACGGTATAGTATTTTATTTTTAGCTGTACTCTTTTCTAAATAGCCCGCTTCGGACAGTTGGTTCAGTTCTTTTCGTATGGCATTGGTTGACTCCTGAAACTCTTCCGCCAGTCCACGTAGATGAGACTGATTACTTGCCGACACAAAAAATTTGATCAGCAACTTTAATCGAGTCTTGGATGTAATTAACGTGTCTAGCATGGTTATAGTTCAGATTGAGTAACAAAAGTACTCAATCTGCTTTTATTTATCAAATTAAATTTATATTAAACAATCATCAATTTACTAACTACCAATCGCATAATAGTCAAAACCTAAGGCTTTCAACTGCGCACTGTTCAATAACTTCCGCCCATCAAATACAAACGAAGGCTTCTTCATTAGCTGCTTGATCTGCTTCCAGTCATAACTGCTAAATTCGTCCCACTCGGTCAATACAGCCACTGCATGCGCATCTTGCAACGCCTCATAAGGGTCGTTGACCACGGCTACTAAACGGCGATTTTCTTCCGAAGATCGCGTTTTTAAATAATCCAGGTCTTTATAAATCTGCTCTGCACTCACCTTCGGATCATACACCACAAGCTGCGCTTCCTCATCCAGCAAGTGATCGGCTACGTATATTGCAGCAGACTCGCGCGTATCGTTGGTGTCTTTCTTAAAAGCCCAGCCCAAAAAGGCAATCTTCTTCCCATTGACCGTATTGTACATGGTCTGAATAATTTTTTCAGCAAAGCGTTGTTTCTGATGATCGTTTAAAATAATTACCTGCTCCCAATAATCGGCAACAGCGGTCAAGTTATAGCTTCGCGCAATATAGACCAGATTGAGAATATCCTTCTGAAAACAGGATCCACCAAAACCCACCGATGCTTTTAAAAACTTAGGGCCAATACGGCTATCGTGTCCAATGGCGCGCGATACTTCATCGACATTGGCACCTGTCACTTCGCACAGCTCGGATATGGCATTAATCGAAGAAACCCGTTGCGCTAGAAAAGCATTGGCCACCAATTTTGACAATTCGGAAGACCATAGATTTGTGGTGAGTATACGCTCTTGCGGCACCCACGATTGATAAATCTGCACAAGCGCCTGAATCGCTTCTTCACTCTCCCCACCGATCAATACGCGATCGGGATGGTATAGATCTGCTACAGCTGTTCCCTCGGCCAAAAATTCCGGATTGGATAGAATATCAAAATTCACCCCATTGCCCGTATCATGCAAAATACTCTTTAACGCCGCAGCGGTACGGACAGGAAGGGTCGATTTTTCGACAACTATCTTGTCCCCTTTGGCCACTTGGGCAATCTGCCGCGCACACAATTCGATATATTTTAAATCTGCAGCCTGCCCCTTGCCTTTACCATAGTTTTTGGTGGGCGTATTGACGGATATAAAAATCATATCGGCTTCGTCGATCGCCTTTTCAACATCGGTCGAAAAAAAAAGATTCCTTCCGCGCGCTTCTGCCACCACCGCATCTAGCCCCGGCTCATATATCGGAAGTTGCGCAAGATCTTCACTATTCCACGCATCAATACGTTGCTGATTTAAGTCAACAACGGTAACCTGAATATTTGGGTTTTTCTGTGCAATCACAGACATCGTTGGCCCACCGACGTACCCTGCTCCAATGCAAGCTATCTTTTTTATTTCTTTCATATATTCCAGCTCAAACAATTATTTATCAATTTTGCTTTTTTTCTTCCCTAGCTTTATACCGTTAAAGATAGGAATATGCTGCGAATTAGCCGTTAAAAAGAAATTTCAGTACCTGAGCATGGTGTAAATCCACGTGGAACATCATCATTTAAATAAAGAAACCCCGGCAAGCAGGGTCCCTTCGAGTTAAATAGGTATGTAATATGGAATAAAAACACGTAAATTACTTATTAATCGTATCTCCCGACTGTTCGGGATGAATATGATAAACACCCATCATAGGAAGTGTTGTACTAAAGGCTTTCTTCTCGCCATTTTTATAATTGATCACGGCATGAATCTTGACCTTATAATTTGTCAAATCGTAATGTCGGGCTTTATCAGAAGCCACACGAAAACGTACCGAGACTTCGGAAGAAGTATCCTCATTTATTTTAAATGGCAAAACAAGGACCTGTTGTAATTTTACCTCCACGTTGGAATCGGTAGAGCGGACATCTTTGACCACAATATGAAGCACGTCATCCTGAAATCGCTCGGCTCGAAACACCAACGCGCCATGGGTAGAACTGAGCCTCCCGCTATACTGTCCCGGATGTTCCTGAAAACGGTAGTAAACACTTAACGAGACATCATCTGGCTTCTTTCCTGAAGCAAAAAACTTAAATAGGGCAAACATAGTCGCAGCTAACAGAGCTATATATAAGTAAATCATAATCGAATAAATACTGGATCGGAATCAACATATGGTCTGCATTCTTTCTAATATTAAATGCGGAAAGCAAAAATAAACACTAAATACCCCCCAAAATAGAGACCCTAGGGTCTTATTTACAATTAGGAAAATAAAACCTTATTATTTATTGAAAAATAATGCAATTTTGTTTTGCTATATGAGACCAAACATTATAATCATCCTATTACTGCTGTTGAGCATAATCGCCACTCACTATGGGATGGAAGCAATCGTCTCACATAATAGGGCTATTCAAAGCACCTATATGGCCAGTGAATCTCCTATAGTCATCGCCCAGAAAAAAGAAAACCAAACCGATCCCATCTATTATTACACCAATAAACAACTGTTCAAACCGCTCGCACAATTCAAACCGGCAAAAAGCCAGGATAAAAATAGCTATTGGTTAAAAAAGATAATTTCCCTGGATGAAAATGCCTTAACGGGCGATTATGTGCTGTCATTTGATAACCTAACGTTCGTCGACATGGTGCTCATCGGTATGGAAGGACAAATCATCGAGCGAAGGAGCGCCGGCTTATTTCGTAGAAAAGCAACGCTATCCCCTAAAGGAGGGCGTGACCATTTTAATATTCATTTAGACAGCAAGAAGGTTTATACCATTTTACTGCGGGTCAAGCACATTAAAGGTTATACCCCGTTTTATGACTTCCGCTTACAAACACTGAAGGACTACCTGAAGAAAGTGCAAGGCATCAATCTTACCCATGCTTTTATGGAGGGAGCCATTATTGTATTGCTACTGTACATAGCTTTTGCATGGCTCGTTTCGCGCTATAGGCCTTATATCTGGATCTTTTGCTTTTTACTATTTATCGGATTTTATAGTTATGGGCTGCAAAATCAATTTATAGACATTTTCTTTCCCAATAATCCGCAACTTGGGTGGAGCCTGGTATCGGTATTTAGAAATCTGGCGGGGATTAGCTTCTCACTGTTGACAATTGCCTTCTTAAATCTCAAGAAAATAAGCCCCCAATATTATAAGCTGATGCTTGGGCTCATTCTGCTGGTCGTAATGACGTCTATATTCAACTTTATCAATAACTATTGTTTCGCCAATTTTAAACAGAGCAATTCGATTAACCTCTTTGTCGGCGTGGTATATGTCCTCTTCTTTTCGAACTTATTCATATCGCTTTGGAAAAAGATAGACAGGATGCAGCGCTTCCTGATCTACTCGGTAATTTTTCTCGTCATCGGCGTCAGCATACTGATTTATTGTGGATTGATCTTGAAAGAACAGTCTATCCAATATGTGTCTATCATGACGCAGTTTTTTGTTTTATGCATCACCATGATCCTCTTGATCGGCATTCGGCTGAAAATACGCAAGTCAGAACTGGAACATCACCAAACCACCGAAACCATTGTACTGGAGCGGACAGCAGAGCTCAAAAAAGCCAATGATGCCCTCTATGAGCAGCAGATTCAACTGCTTCAGAAAAACCATTATATCGAAACCCTCATTGATGAGGTCAACCATCGGGTTAAAAACAACCTCCAGCTTCTGTATAGTTTAGGGAGCCTGTGCCGCTCCGATCATGGCAACCAAAATATGCAGCCCATACAGTCCATGCAGGACCGAATACATGCCATGATGCTGGTAAACCAGTTGCTGGTGTACAATCAGAATAGTCAGCTGAAACTGAATATTTTAGTAGCGGAAACTGTTAACTACTTGAGACAAATGCATGATCCCGAAGAAACAATAGCAATTCAGGTTGATGTTACCCGAGACTGGCTGGTCACCACCCAAACCTCTATTCCCTTGGCGCTCATCATTACGGAGCTTTTGACAAATAGCTATAAGTATGCTTTTCCGAAGGGTAGAGTCGATTCGCCGGCGATTTACTTGAGTATACTCAAAAATGAATGGGGAACGACCATGCGGTTTGAGGATAATGGCGTCGGTGCGAAAGCTCCTGCACCTACAACTTCCTTCGGAATTGGCCTCGTAAAGGACCTGACTAGGCAGATCAAAGGAACGGTGACCATTCATCCGGAAAACGGATTTAAATATTTATTTGAATTTAACAATATCATATGAGCCTAAAAGTATTAATTGTAGAAGACGAAATGATCATTGCCCGATTTATTGAATATCAATTGCATTCACTTTACACCGGTCTGGAGCTGCACATTGCACTTACTGTGGATGAAGTGGATCAGTATATGGAACAAAACACACCCGATTTGGTGCTCTGCGATATACAGCTCAACGACCGGCTGGATGGTATTGAATTAATGGAGAAATATACAGCAACGAAGCATTTCAGTCTAATCTTTATCACTTCTTATCAATCCAAAGGTAGCATAGATCGCGCAGCTGCCCTCTGTCCAGAAAACTATATCATTAAGCCATTGGGAGAAAATCGCCTTTATGCAGGCACGCATATGGTGATCCAGCGCCTGCAGCAACAAAAGGATAAAAATCAGGCCGTGGAAAAGCTGAAGACGTTGACACCGGCCGAGTTAAATATTCTTAAACTCATTGCGCTCCGACATACCACCAAATATATTGCCGAATCATTATTCCTCAGTCCATATACCATCAAAAATACAAGACACCGCATCTGCCGAAAACTTGATCTCAATGAAGAAAATAATGCCCTATTATCTTGGGCGATCGAACATCAGCATCTGCTTAAATTTTGAGATAAAAAAATAAGGGTTTGCAATGAAGCAAACCCTTTCCCATAAAATAAGAATTACGCAAATTATGTCGTCTGATCAAGTGGATCTTTGGATTGATAAAGCTCCCCGATCTTCAATACGGTACTGAATGTTTTTGGTTTACTTTTTCCAAAATTCAACACACCCGATACGCGGATTCCTTTTCCTTCCAAGGTGCTGAGTTCTCCTTTCTTTTTGAGCAATTTAAAGCGGACGGATACGTCTGATTTCCCTTCTTTTTTCTTTTCAAAAGGCACCACCACAATCTGCTCCAGATTGACAAGCAAAGCAGGATGACTGGGTTTGACCTCTTTGATCACCAAATTTTTAAGTGCGTTGTCTTTGGGTTCCGTACGAAAGACAAAGACGCCACTTTTTGTCCGATAGTCGCCGCTATACTGCCCCGGTCTGTCCTGAAACAGGTAATTGACCTCCATCGAAACAGCCTCGTTAAAGAGCTTTTGCTTTTGTTTTTGTTTTGTCTTTAAGATTAGATAAATGGAACTCAAAACAAGTACCGTAAGTGCTATAAAAGTTGCCATAATAAAATAGTTAATGAATAGGAATAGGTGAACCCAAAAATAAGGTAATCGTCTATAGCACACGAAAATGGGACGGGGACAAAAAGGGGACAATTACAAATCAGACCTTAAAAGGGCAAAAAAGGCCTATCCGAGGAACAGGCCTTTTAGTGATTTCAGCTGTTATGCTAGCTCAACTAATTGACAAAAAAACGGGCGTATAATTCGAAAATTGAAAATAATGGCGCCCATTAATCAATCAACTTCGACTGATGACGTTCTAACGTGTTGTAAATCTTTTTAACATCTTGCGATTTTTCCTTTTGCAATACCAAGATCGCATCTTTGGTATGAACAAGTATACTATCGCGCAAACCTACAAATGCAGTATAGATATCCGTACCGATAACCATATTACCGTTCTCATCCACAGGGTGACCTGTCTGCTTCAAGTAATCGTACATCGATTCAAAAGAGCCTAAATCTGACCATTGGAAGCTGGTAGCAACCACGCGAATTTTCTTGGAGCGCTCCATCACGGCATAGTCAATGGAAATCGATGGAATATCTTTCGAAAGCTGAAGATCGAGCTCGCCATTTTGACGATGCTTCCAAGCGTTATAAGCCGTTGCATACACTTTAGGCTCAAAATTTTGGAGTTCGGCCAAAAAGGTATCTGCCCGAAAACAGAACATGCCCGAATTCCAAAGAAAATTGCCACGTTCAATAAAATCCTCTGCCGTATCCTGGTTTGGCTTCTCACGGAAAGACAATACTTTGTCCTCCTTATATTCTATATAGCCATACCCGGTTTCAGGTCGGGTTGGCTGAATCCCAAAGGTAACGATATAGCCCTTATTCGCTTTTTCAACGCCCTCTTTTATGGCCGCAGCATACGCTTCATCACCCACAATGACATGATCAGACGGTGTAACCACCAAAATATCGTCTGGTTGCGCCGCAAAGGCAGCAAAGGCAATTGCAGCAGCCGTATTGCGCGGGGTTGCTTCAACAATATCGATGTAATCAATCTTATTGTTTTCCATTACCTCTCTACTCAAGGTATGATTGTCGCGATTTCCAACGACAATCACCTGCCCACACAACGTTTGATTGCGCTTTACGGTCATTTCAAACAATGATCCATCCTTAAATAGCGAAAGATATTGCTTCGGGTAACTTTTTCGCGAAAGCGGCCATAGACGGCTCCCTACACCTCCGGTTAAAACAACATGTATAATATTGCTCATAATCTTTATTTTTTCTCACTTTCTTTTTCAGCAACCACCCGGCGCAAGCCTGCACTGGAAAAACGGTGTGTGCGTTTATTATAATAGATATCGATATTTTCCTCCACACAATAAGAGCGCCCCGAAAAATCTTTATCGCGATATTCCTCACCGATAATACGGATATCAATCGGAAAGGCTTTGATGATATCAATCAAATCCTGCTCGGTCTCATAGGGGATAATTTCATTCACATAACGGCAGCCTTCCAACTGTACATAACGTTCTACAATGGTCTGTGTTGGTTTTGCTTTCTCGGGAAAGACTTCTGATGGATCCGTATTTAAACCGACAATCAGGTAATCGCAATTTCTTTTTGCTTCTTCAAGCATCATAATATGGCCAGCGTGCAGTAAGTCAAACACGCCAAAGGTAATTCCAATTTTCATCTTACAATCTGTTCTTAAAAAGTTGATGCGCGTGCATTAGATAGTTTTTAGCGCAGGTTCATGTTCTGTGCTGGCATCTGCCACAATCCGACGTAAGCCAGAGCTGGAGAAACGGTGATCTCGGCTATTAAAATAAAGCTCGATACCTTTCTCTTCGCAGTATGCTCTCCCGGTAAAGTTCTTCTCGCGGTATTCATCACCGACTATCCGTACATCAATATTAAAGGAACGTAAGATATCTTCGAGATCCTGTTCGGTAGCATAGGGAACAATCTGATCCACATATTTACATCCTTTAAGCTGAACATAACGCTCGACTACAGTCTGAACAGGCTTATTTTTTTCTGGGCGGTCAAGTGTCGGATCTGTCTGCAATCCACAAATCAAATAGTCACATTGCCTTTTTGCATCTTCCAACATTTTGATATGCCCTGCATGCAGCAGATCAAATGCACTGAACGTAATACCTATACGCATCCCTTTTTCTGGAATATTCATCATAGTCACATTGATTTTAATGGAATAGAAAATTTATTGTATTCATCTATCAAAGATAAGATATATCTAATAACAAACGGAGGGATATTTGGTTCAATAATTATCGTTTATTTACAGTACCATTCCGATCTCATGATGCCGAATATACAAGTGCGCACAAGCTCGCGCATCAGAAAGTGCCTCATGGTGGTTAAGTTCAATACCAAGTACCTCACAACAGGCATTTAAACGGGCAGGTTTAAATCCTTTCCCTTGGTAAATTTTAAAGGTACATTCCCATTTTTCCTGCAAACCAAGTTGGTCGTAAGGTAAATTGTAATAATTCATGGTTTTGCGAAGCACCCCGCGATCAAAAAGCTCGTTATGTGCGACCATAATGCGATTATTAATAAGCGGATAAATCTGAGGAAATATATCTTTAAAGGTAGGTGCTTGTGCGGTGTCTTTAGGTCGGATACCATGTACACGCGTAGTCTGCCACATATACTGATTATTAGGAGGCTGTATTAGAGAATAAAATTCATCCACAATAATTCCTTGCTCAACAACGACCAGCCCAACAGCGCAAGCCGAGTTCTGATTTGCTGTGGCTGTTTCGAAATCTATTGCGGTAAAACTTAATCCTGATTGCATAGTCCCCTCTTCTAAAGTTGAGGTAAAATTAACACTTTTTTAATTCTACCCAAACTCCGCGTGCTAAATCACACGCCACGTTGCATTAAGGTGCCTGAAACCTCTTTTTGCGGCAT
>NZ_DKSP01000047.1:0-8954 GCF_002472745.1 Sphingobacterium sp. UBA7253
GGTGTGTTATAATTTTGCAATTTAAATATAGCAACTTTGCTATATCCAAACACCGCCACTTTTTAAACGTTTAGGACGCAAGTGTGTAGTAAGTATTGCATTGTCTTTTTTATTAAAGCTATGCGATACATCGGATCATTATGCAACAGATCTACAAAAGTTGCGGTCCTCTTAACAGCATTTATCTTTTTAACACATGTCTCCTCTGCTCAAAATGTTACCCTTAAACACAAGCAGATTACATTGTCCGAAGCATTTCAAGAAATCAGAAAACAGACTAACGTCGATTTTATCATTAAGACAAGCCAACTCGACAAAGTAAGGCCTATTCAAAACATAGATATCCAGAATAAGCCACTAAAACAGGCCCTTGAAAAATTATTGGAACATCAGCCTTTGGTCTTTACAATTGACAATGGCATCATTGTGATTTCGGATAGAGAAAAAAAAACACCCCTCGCCCCCACCGTTCAAAAAAACAATAAGGTTGAGATTGTAGGTACAGTGAAAAATGATGGAAACAATCTTTATGGTGTTAGTGTCAAGGTTAAAGACAGCCCGTCAATCGGTACAACAACAGATGGCAATGGAAGATACATTCTTGTGGTTCCCGCAAATTCGACACTAATATTTTCCTATGTCGGCTACGCCAATCAGGAAATTGCCATTGCCGACAAACGTCGCATTGATATGCAGCTAAGTCCCGATCAGAGCTTAAGTGAAGTTGTTGTTGTCGGTTACGGAACACAGAAAAAAACCAGTGTCGTGGGAGCATTGGAATCAGTAAAACCAGAAACCTTACGTATCCCAACGGCCAATCTGTCCAATGCATTGGGAGGAAGACTTTCGGGTGTAATCGCAGTACAACGTTCGGGCGAACCCGGTGCAGATGGGGCTAGCTTTTTCATTCGTGGTGTATCGACATTTAGCGGAGCCACCAATCCCCTGATCTTATTGGATGGTGTAGCAATCTCCAAAGGCGACCTGGACGCATTGGCACCAGAAGTTATCGAAAGCTTCTCAGTCCTTAAAGATGCTACTGCCACTGCCGTATTTGGTACTAGGGGAGCAAACGGCGTCCTAATTATCACCACAAAAACAGGTAAAGACCTCAATAAACCGCGTATTTCAGCACGTGCACAATCACAGATCTCAAGACCTACTTCCATACCAAAATTTGTTGATGGTGTAAGTTATATGGAGATGTTCAATGAAGCGGTTACAGGTCGCGGTACTGGTGAAATTTTATATTCCCAAGATAAAATAAACGGCACAAGATTAGGCTTGGATCCCTATGTATATCCTAATGTTGACTGGTATAATGAAATGTTTAAGTCCCGTACCATCAACAACGAGCTCAATCTAAATGTACAAGGTGGTGGCAGCAAAATAGGCTATTTCCTCAGTGCAACCGGTAACATTAGCAACGGTTTATTGCGTAAATTTGACCTCAACTCTTTTGACAACAATGTCTCTGTCAAACGGTATAGCTTTCAGAACAATATCAATGTTAACCTTACTTCAACCACCAAAATAGCTTTAAAGCTCAATGCACAACTTCGTGATTACTACGGTGCCGGTGTAGATGCTCCAAGCGTATTTGGCGACATCATGAATGCCAATCCAGTGGACTTCCCTATTATGTTTCCATTTACCGGTATTGACAGAAGAGACGTTCAATACGGAGGAAAAGCTGGTGGTACAGTCAACAATGGTTTTATCAATCCCTTTGCCCGCATGGTCAATGGCTATCAAAATGGTTTCCAAAGTACCTTATTGACTACAATTGATGGAGCTCAAAAACTTGATTTCATTACAAAAGGGCTAGAATTTAAAGCCTTGGTTTCCTTTAAAAACTGGAGCAACACAACAACAAAAAGAACCAGTGGCTACAATCAATACATGATTAACAGCTATGCACCCGATCCTGCAGGTGGATATACCTACGATCTAGTCATGGTGGGGCAGCCACAAAATCTTTCCCTGGGAACCGAAACGGGCACTAGCGGTGATCGCGAAATCTATTTCCAGCCCTCCATCGAATACAATAGAACATTTGGTAATCACACCGTATCGGGTTTATTTCTTTACAATACCACCGATTTCAATGTCAATAATCCGGCTGATCTAATCAGTTCGCTACCGCGTAGACGCCAGGGCATTACGGGACGTGCAACATATGGTTTCGCCAATAAATATCTTGCCGAAGTCAACTTTGGCTACAATGGTTCCGAAAACTTTGCCACTGGAAGTCGCTTTGGCTTCTTCCCTTCCGTTGGTTTGGGCTATGTACTCAGTAACGAAAAGTTCTTCACAGATTTATTTCCTGCTGTCAGTAATTTAAAAATTAGAGGGAGCTGGGGTAAGGTTGGTAATGATCAGATTGGCGGAGGACGTTTTCCTTATCTTTCGGACCTCAAATTGGATGGAGCATCGTTTACAACAGGTATCGATCAGAATACGACTTATACAGGACCTACTTACTTACAATTTGCAAACCCAATGATCTCTTGGGAAGTTGCAGAGAAGAAAAACATTGGTGTGGACCTCGGTATTCTTAACAATAAGTTCAATATTGTTTTCGACCTATACCAGGAAGATAGAACCAATATTTTCGTTGATCGTTCGGCAACAATCCCTAACGTATTTGGTACTGCAGGAACGAAAGTGTATGGCAACGTTGGTGAGGTAAGAAATAGGGGATTTGATTTCTCCCTAGAATGGAACAAAAGTGAAAAAGATTGGGGAATATCTATGCGTGGAACCTTTACATATGCACATAACACCGTACTGAAAAATAATGAGCCAGCCTTTACCAAATACCGCAACCTCTCGCAAATTGGGTATTCTATTGGCACAAACCTAGGCTATCTTGCTGAACGCTTATTTATTGATCAGGCCGAAATAGATAACAGTCCATTACAACAGCTAGGGGGTTTTGTCGCTCCGGGAGACATCAAATATAAAGATCTAACCAATGATATTGATGGTCTAAATCTCATCAATAGCGATGATAGAGTTCGAATGGGTTATCCAACAACACCTGAAATTGTCTATGGTTTGAGTACTTCCATCAATTACAAAAAATTTGATTTTTCTTTCCTCCTACAGGGAGTTGATAGAACTTCTTTTATGATCAGTGGTTTCCATCCATTTGGAAATCAAGGTGTACGCAATGTATTGCAGTTTATTGCCGAGGACCGCTGGAGTCCTGAAAATCCTAACATATTTGCTGCCTATCCACGACTGAGCAAATTGGACAATCTCAACAATACTGAAGCTTCTTCTTATTGGCTGAGAAATGGGGCATTCCTAAAACTCAGAAGTGCTGAGATTGGATATTCGCACAAATTTGCACGCATTTTTCTAAGTGGTTATAATCTATTGACCTTCTCTAAGTTCAAACTTTGGGATCCTGAACAAGGTGGAGGCAATGGTTTGGGATATCCGACACAGCAAGTATTCAATCTCGGAGTCCAACTTCGTTTCAATTAAAACAACTTCAAGATTAAAACTATCAATAGAATTTTAAAATGATTTATCAGATGAAAAGAAAATATATAGGCTACCTTGCATTATTCGCATGCGCGACTTTTTTGACTACCACTTCCTGCAGTAAATTCTTGGATATCGTCCCTGATGAACGTCCTTCGGAAGCAGACGCCTTTCGTGATCCAAATTCAGCCAAAGGTTATTTGTATTCCTGCTATGCGTGGATTCCAAATTCTCGGGTAGGCACCTCTTCCATTGATTTGATGACTTCCGACGAAGTAACAACTGCTTTTGAACATGAAACCTTTGCTCGATTTCCCCGTGGACAATATACAGCGTCAAGTCCTGTCATTTCCTACTGGGATAACCTTTACAAAGGAATACGACAATGCTATATCTTAATTCGCAATGTAGATAAGGTTCCCGGGATAGATCCACAGGAGGCGGCACAATATAAAGCTGAAGCCAACTTCCTGATCGGCTTTTATCATTTCCTATTAGTCCGCATGTACGGTCCAGTTGTTATTGCAGACCAAGAGTTTGATGTCAACGCACCTTCTTCAGCGTATCCGAAACGGTCGACTTATGATGCCTGTATTGATTTTATTATCAAAAAGCTGGATGAGACAGCTGGACAGTTACCTGCTCTTCGAGCCGCGGATGAATGGGGTCGTGCTTCCTCGGTTATTGCCAAGGCGCTAAAGGCTAGAGTATTGCTTTATGCAGCCTCACCGCTCTTTAACGGTGGTGGAGGTGATAAACAGAGCTTCTATGCCGATTTCAAAAACTTGGATGGCACAGCGTTGATCAGTACAACCTTCGACAAAGAAAAATGGCGCCGTGCAGCTCTAGCGGCTAAAGAAGCCATTGATGCAGCTGAACAAAGTGGAGCTTCGCTGTATAAAAACAGTACCTACAATACAGCACTACCAGCCAATCCTATTGAAAAGGACTTACGCCTTACTTTTATTGACAAAGCCAATACAAAAGAAGTGATTTGGGCGGAAACACGTCGGGAAGGTCTTTACGATTTTCAAAATAAATCTACTCCATTTCTCAGTGGCGCACAAGGTGAGTCCTATAATGGGGTATCCCCGACCCTCACCCTGATAGAATCCTTTTATAGTAAAAATGGTTTACCGATTGACAAAGATCCCAATTACGACTATAATGGACGATACGGCGTAACAAATACGCCAAATGGTAATACATTATCGTTAAATCTAAACAGAGAACCGCGCTTTAATGCCTGGATTGCCTATCACAACAGCTACTATGAAGTGGTTAGGGGGAGTGCCAATCAAATCCTTGTTCAGTTTAGGAAAAATGACAATTGCGGTATCCAAGGACGGTCTAATAACTACTCTCCAACAGGATATCTCAACAAAAAAGGTATTGCACCTGAATTGAACCAAAGCAGACTGCAGGTCTCCGTCAATTATCCATGGCCGGTGATACGTCTAGCAGAACTGTACCTGAACTACGCGGAAGCGCTAATCGAATATGGTCAGGATCTGAATACTGCCAAACAATATATTGACCGCGTTCGGGTCCGTGCGGGCATTCCAACAATTGATGTCGCATGGGCTCCAATTGGCGGCGCAAATAATCAGGCAACACTACGTTCCATCGTCAGACAAGAACGTACCATTGAACTTTACTTGGAAGGCCATCGCTTCTGGGATTTAAGACGTTGGATGATCGCCGATCAATACCTCAACCAACAGGCGAAAGGAATGAATATACAAGGAGCTACCGATACAGAGTTTTTCAAAATAACAACGGTCGTTTTTCCACGTAGTTTTAGTCAGCGTAATTATTTAATGCCTATACCACAGGAAGAGATCAATAAAAACGAGGAATTGGTACAAAATCCCGGTTATTAATTAATTTAATGAATTGCACAAGATGAAATACAATATCGGAATATTCGCTCTACTCTTTTTAGCAATAGCGTGTAAAAAAGAAGAAATAAAAATGACCAAACCACCACAACTGGTTTCGGTTGAAGCAGAACCACGTATTGGCGGGACTCTCCTGAAATGGAAACTTCCTTCAGACAACAATTATCTTTATGGACAGATTACATATAAAAAAGCGGGATCAAAAGATCCCGATAAAATCTATAAAATCAATATAAGTTCTTTTGCCGACACGATGCGTATAGATGGGCTGATCAATAAATATGAATATGTCTTCAACGTCCAATTGTTCAATCAAGACAAGAAAACAAGCATTGGCGGAGATATCATAAGCAGCAATAGTGTTAGGCCAATCGTCAGGCCTTCGGAAGTGACCTATTTCCCGAACGAATTAACTAAAATACAGGTGACCGATAATATGGTAGAAACCTATACACAGGAAAGCAGCGAGGGTCCGAAAAAGAATTTATTTGACGGCGATAAAAATACATATTGGCATACAGCATGGTCAGCAAATACAGCCCCGCTTCCGCATTGGATCCAACTCAATTTCCCTCAGGAAGAAGAGATTGGCGCCATAAAATACTTCTTCAGACAAAACAATAGCGATGAAGCCGGGCGTCCGAAACAATGGGGAATAGAAATAAGTTCAGACGGCAAGCAGTGGACCAGAGTTTTTACATCAAAAGATAATCTTCCCACATCAAATGTTGCTGAAGAGCAAAGTTTGGCTTTTGATAAAAACTATAAGTCCAAATTTTTCCGGCTAATGATCCTTAAAAACGGTGGAAAAAGTTACACCCATCTAGGTGAAATGAATGTCTACCGGATGCGCTCTTCTATCATTGACAAAGAAAAAGAAGCTGAAGATAACTATTGATTGTTATCACAAAGATTATTTTCTAATCATCACTGGTGCTCAAAAGAGCATGACGACGGAGGTAGAAATACCTCCGTTTTATTTTTTTCATCGGTATATCATCAATATTCGAACAAGCTCCAATAGGGATACGAGGTCAAATTTCCGCTATAGCATAAGCCTATTCGACGAGGCTATCCCCAGCAAAAAATAAAAAACTTTTTTATTACCTTAGATAAATAAATCGAACAAGAAAACAACTTGTTTTTCATTAACTATAGTTCACATATATGAAATTATATGCCTTTGTTTTGGGAGTAGGCTTACTTCCGGCCGTAGGATTATGTCAAAAGACCGTCACCCCTGGTAGCAGCGATATCAATACCAACTATATCAAACCAGAAAAATCACTGTATACGGTATATTATGTTAAAGATAACACCTGGGACAAACAAGGATCATTGACCTACGATATCGTAGCGGCCAACAATCAGCTGACCTTAACCAATACCTATGTTCCGAAAGACAATGCCTGGACTTCGATCCGCACAACGATTGCCGACGCAAAAACACTTCGGTCCATCAGCTACGCGAGCGATGGCAAGGAAACAAAAGTAAACCTCAACTTTGCAGAAACAATTACAGGTAATTATTATTCGAAGAAAACTAAAAAGGAAAAAAAGATCAACTTACAGCCAACTAGACCTTTTGTAGATTTTAACTGGACAGATCATCTGATTTCAACTCTACCTTTAGATCTAGGGTATAAAGCGCGCATCCCGCAATTTTATTACAATAGTGATTCGGACATTTTTGTCGAAGACTATACCATTAAAGAAGTAAAAAGCTACAGTTATGGTTCCCCAAAAACAGGTAAGCACGACAGTTGGCTGGTTACACTTTTAGAAGAAAGTACCGGAGCCATCTACAATTATGTCATCGATAAGAAAGATCGCCGATTATGGCAAAGGGAAATGTCCATGGGAAACGGAAAGTGGGAAATTACCGTAAACGAAGAACTGGACTATCAACCTATTAAAAATAGATTCAACAAAGAACAGTCTGCCCAACAGATTTCTCAAGGGAACAGTGTTATTATCGGAACGGCTTACGCACGATCTAGCTCCGGAAAAAAACTTGGCGGGCTCGTGAATACTGCCAAAAAGCAATATGCTCCAAAAGGGACAGAAATTACGCTATTCGCCAACTCTGCCTATTACGAAGAATGGCTGGAAGTCAATAAAAAGATCCGAAAACAGAAAAAGGTCCAGGAAGTTCCATTAGACCCTGATTTTGGCTATGCGGTTAAAAAAGCAAAAGTGTATGATGATGAGGGGCATTTCGAATTTGCAGATCTCATGCCAGGCGCATACGTGATTATGGCGAGCTTCGATTTCACCAATTCTTACAACTATTCCTATGTATCAGGCTACACCAATTATTATAACTATTGGGGGTATACAGGTTCCACGACAAATTACGGTACGGCAAGATCATCTTATGTCGACAAAGCCAATATTGAGAAACACGTTACCATCGACAAAGACGGTGAAAAGAAAGAGGTAAACTTAAAGGAAATGTAATCCTAAAAATGCCGTTAAACAGACTCGTTTAACGGCATTTTTTATTTTTTTGAGATCTATTCCTAAAATGAGTAGATCATCTATCCATTTACTTTTTTCGAAGTTCAATATAGCGGTCTATGCTAATAGGAAAATTATCGGCAGTACGCAGTAGAAAACAGGCCGCCGCTCCTACCCAAACCGAATAATCGAACGTCGATTTAATTCCCAACGAGAGTGTCATCACTATCGCAAAGCTGATCAGTAGAATCCCGGCAACGAATGCCGTAAAACGCAGTTTATAGCCGATCAGCAATAGGATTGCTAAGACAACCTCTAATAATGTTGCACCTATAGCAAGTATATTACCGAAAGATTCAGGCACAAAAAAATTAAGGGTATTTGAGTAGGCTACAAAATTCGCCCAATTTCCCCAGGAAACATGTGATGCCCCCGGTGCCCCCCACAGCCCCAAACGATCTGCAACAGCAGACAAAAATGCTGTCGATACAGCTATACGTACAAAAAGTTGATTATACATGGTATAAATTATATAAATATGGTATAAACGATATAAATCAAATTTAAGAGAACAAAAACAGTCCAAACTTAAACCAGTTTAAGAAACTTGTTTCAACCATCCCATACCCACAAAGACTTCCCTCATTGTCATACCAGTGTTGTACCTTAACTTCCTCGCTCATCGTTCGGCGATCACCTGTGGTTAAATCCATTGCACAGTTAAATCAATAAGGCTGCCAGCACATGGGTGCTGTACAGCCTTAGACATCAATTAATACGAATAAGAATTTAATATCATGTTCTACTCCATTAAATGATAACACACTGTTATAATGACGACCAAGATGCTCAATAGTCCTAATGGAAATAAAAACTATTTGCTACAGCTGCAGCGTTAATTCCTGCTGCTGTTGGTTTCTAAAAATTAACACCTTCGGCTGGTCTGCGTGTACATGCTTTTTAATCGCTTGTTGCAAGTCTATTAATTGATCTATTTTCTCGCCCTGGTAATTCAACACAACATCACCGACACGCAAACCGCTTTTATAAAGATTGCCTTTTTCATCCAACTGAAGTAGCAGCACGCCGTTTATCGAG
>NZ_DKSP01000047.1:9066-21809 GCF_002472745.1 Sphingobacterium sp. UBA7253
GCCGTTTATCGAGGGTAGGCCCGCAGCCGACTGCTCTCCCAAAGTCTCCACTGATTTAAATAAGCCCGACTTCCAGGCCCATCTGCTCCCCTGTTCCTCTGCTTCGGATTGGATCAACTGAGGTATTTCAGGACTAGCGGCAAGAGTTTTAAGTCTTTTACTCATAACCCCGAAATGCAGCATGTCAAAATTTTTAAAATCCTGATCTTTCCAGTTCTTCAATCGGAAATCGCCATCTGCAGGATTCGTAAAGTTCAATTGAATAACACGACCATGTTTTTCTATGCCTTTCGCCCGATCCTTGTCTAGGTCATCCTGCCTTCCGTAGATATTATGGTCTACCTCTTCCCCCCAATACTTGACCTGTATATCCTGATGGGACTCCATCACAATATTATTACGGAATACATCGTGACTATTCTGAAACCAGACATGTGGATGAAAACCATTGTTGATCATCACATTGTTATACACTTTGCGATAAAATCCTTCTCTTAGTTTTAGTCCCCCACTTAAACAAAGATTGTTGTAAATTTCATAGTTGGACGATCCGTCGTCCAAATCAATATCCCAACCGTGATCACAGCGAAATCTATTATCATGAATTTTAGTTGTTTTGACTGCATCCAGCAATATTAAATTGGGATGTTTCCCCGTCAGTTCATCCATCTCCTTTCGATTGGGATGCCAAAATCGGTCGCGCCCCCATGAGTTGAAGGCTCCATGATCACTGGTTTCCAGGACTGTATTAAAAACATCATTGTAAGCTATCTCATGACCGCCCCAGGTTCCATCACCTACATTAATACCTGCTCGAGGCACATTGTAAATGGTATTATGCAAAATTCGTAAAGATTCAGCCATAGAGACCTGTACACCTGCTACTTGTTTTTCGATCAATCCAATGTTATGAATCAGATTGTCACTCGCCTCACAGTCCATAGGATAATTATCGGTTTTTGGCCCTTTGATGGTATCCATTTGGTCAAACGGAACAAATTTTTCATATCGAAATTCCGGTGAGCGTACTGCTGCTGGATCTCCTACAAAATTGATCGCTCCGGCACCGATCTGTTCAATCCGGTTGCCTTCGATTTTGACCCCGCGATTGTAATTATTAACAAATATTGCATTGCCACCCAAAGCGATAAAATCATTCGCGCGGAAGATACAGTTT
Organism: Sphingobacterium sp. UBA7253; assembly: GCF_002472745.1. Classification (NCBI taxonomy): domain Bacteria; kingdom Pseudomonadati; phylum Bacteroidota; class Sphingobacteriia; order Sphingobacteriales; family Sphingobacteriaceae; genus Sphingobacterium; species Sphingobacterium sp. UBA7253. Next base: position 10,244 of record NZ_DKSP01000047.1, read on the forward strand.
TCCGCACCTTCAATCTTTACGGCTCCCTGTCGATAGATCGTCCAATCACTACGTAAGAGTGGTTCGCTTGTTTTCATAAAGGTAGGAGCAGTATACATGAAGCGAAGGCCACTAACCTCAATATCATGCACTGGTCTGGAAGATGAACCTGAAAGATAGATTAGATTTTCCAATTGTGGCGCTACAAACTTCAGCTGGTTGGGATCAACTCCTTTAGCAGGCATATAATACAAGAGTGCCTTCTCCTCATCCAAATACCACTCCTGAAAGGTATCGAGTTCTTCAAAGATATTTTCTACAAAGCGATAGGTCTCGTGCATTTTGCTGGGACGATTATTTTGCTGTCCACCTTCAAGTGTAACTGTTGATAAGCCATCTTTTCCGGTAATCTTATAATGGAATCCTCCCCAGCGACCAGCATACAAAGCATGTACAATTCCCCCCTTAGGGTTTTTCCAGGTTGCAACACGTTCGGGACTTAATGCATCTGCAGCATAGCCTTGAAATGGCAAGACAGTGGGGTCGTAGTTTGGATAACGTGCTCGGACAAGATGCTTATCATTAGCATATAGACTTTGGAAGTTTAATCCTCTTGGGACCTTAGCCTCCCAAATACCATGATCGCCCTGTTTCCATTTGAGGTTAAGCGATTTGGCACCACTCAGCGTAACTTGTGCTCCATCCTCAGCTTTAATCCGCAAGGGTTGCCTTCTTGTACCCGATATCCCAGCAGACAATTCAATCGGTTTATCCAGCTGATAGGTGCCTGCCATAAAGATGATTTCGATGCCTGGTGTATTTTTCCCTTGCTTCTGTTTTTCTACCGATCGGAATGCGGCTTCAGCTGTGGCATAGGGACTGGCCATAGTTCCTTGGTTTCTATCACTTCCTTTTGTACTGACATAAATACGTTTGACCGAGCCAGCCTGTTGCCCATGCACACTAAGCGAAGTGACACCGGTAAGGCCAATAAATAATAATTTAGGAAATAGCATACAAGATATCTTCATAATTTTAATCGTTCATATAGTTTTAGCTAGATTACATCGACTATAAACCTGCTATATAGTTAGGTCTATAAGTCCATAAAAATACAGTCGTTTGCTATGCACAAACGACTTTTTCAGTTCGTGTTTCATTCAATCAGATTTATATTTCACAAAACAATAGTATTTCGCCTAATTAACGAAGGGTCTATTGAATCACTTCACTAATCTGTACCTCTGGCGCAATATTCGTGTACTTTGGAAAATCTTCAGCAAACTTTTTCCCATTTTCTTTTAAAGGATCCTGATAGGCTGCAACAGCATCAAAATACAAATGGCAAATGGCCAAATAAATCGGACCTTCTGCTGAGCTACGTCCCGAAAGCCCTTTATCAATGGTTACGCCTTTCAGTGCTTTACCGTAAACTTTTTTGACAAGCGCAATATGTTTCGAGAGATAATAATCCCAATCAAATGTCTTTCCAGGTCCATTACGATAAAAAATCGATACCTTGATCATCCCTTTTTTATGAAAAGGTGGATCTGCCTTTACATTGCACTGAAAGCCCAACAGCATGGTTATCAAAACCATAACTAAAATGATCTTTGTTTTCATATTTGTTGATAAGTAAGATTAAATAACACTCTTTTTTCCAAAAACATTTGCCATGAGTCAACAAGCAGCGAATATTGCTTAGATTAGTTCTTTTTGCGCTCTGTGGCTGCTTTCAACAAAATTTCTTTACTAGCAACCGGCACGTTTCCGTTAGCATCAGGTCCAATATTGAGCAACAAATTTCCACCTTTTTCATTTATCTCTCGTAGCTTAGTATTTACTTCTGTGGGAGATTTCCAATTATTATCTGATTTTTTATATCCCCAAGAATTGTTCAGGGTATAGCAGGCTTCCCAATCGTAATCCAGTAATGCTCCAGGATGTTCTTGTTCAGGCGTTCCAAAATCTCGCTTAAATTGATCACGCTTTGCTACGCGGTTATTAATGATAAGAGAGGGCTTCAATTTGCGTAGATATTGATAAAGATCTTCTCCTGCGGCCATATCCCACCAGTTCACCCAGTCCCCATCAAACCAAAGGATGTCAGTATCATACTTTACAACCAATTCTTTCAATTGATTTTTCATGTATTGAATATAAGCAGCTTTCTGTTCTGGCTTGATGAGGATCTGGCCCCAATCTCCTTTACCATTGGGATCGACATATTGCGAATCGTGATGCCAATCGATAATACTGTAGTAGGTACCAAATCTGATCCCAGCTTTCTTACAAGCTGTGGACAACTCCCGCACGAGATCTCTTCCTTTCATTGGGGTCGAAGCTATATCATAATCTGTGTAGGGGGAATCCCACAGACAAAAGCCCTCATGGTGTTTGGTCGTCAGGACGATATACTTCATTCCAGCATCCTTAGCCAATTGAACAATACGATCTGCATTGAAGTCCTTGGGGTTCCATGTGTTAATCAGCTCCGAATAGGCTGCCTTCGGAATATTCATTTCCGATTGTATCCACTCGGCATATCCTTTGGTTGAATTCCCTTTATATATCCCTCCAAGTTGACTATAAAGCCCAAAATGAATAAACATTCCATATTTTGCTTCCCTAAACCAATGCATCCGTTCATCAAAATCCTTTTTGGATTCCTGTAAATTATTAACTTGGGCGTTTCCCATGTTCATAAACAACATGGCTAGTAGAGAAAGAATACAATGCGTTGCTTTTATCATATTTATTATAATTGGTTAATCCAACAAGCTCAAGCGGCTGTCGAATCTTCTATTGGTATCTTGCGCATTCGACAAATGCTAAACCATTCTGCTATTGCAAAATAAATATAAAAAATATGAACAACACTTTTTATTTATTGCAAAGAAGTTACGCTTAGCTTATAGGGCTATACCTGCCTCAATTTTACAAAAATGAAAACTTCCAAAGCAGCTTTTCAAACAGTCTATCTGCTATGAAATTTAATATAAATTCTTTCCAAAAAGGATTTATATTTAGTAAATATTTCATTAAAAACCATACTATAGATTGAAATTATGAGTTTAAAGACCTTAATCACAAAAAGTGCCGAGTATAACGACTGGGTTGTCAATAAATACATCAATTGGCTGGCTGATAAATCGGACGACCAACTTAACCAGGAGGTACCTTCAAGCTTCCCGACCATTTTGAAAACCTTAAACCACATCTTGCAGACACAAGAATATTGGTGGAGCCACATTTCAGAAAGCAATGATTTCGATTTTGAAAAAAAGCGAACCACAAAAGAAGAAATATTTGAAGCACTAAGAAGAAATTCAGTTCAACTTGTGGATTATGTACACAAGCTATCTGAGTTGGATCTTGAAAAAAATATCAAAGTGGAATCACCATGGTTTCAATGCGATTTCACAAAGTACGAATACATACAACAGCTGATCCTCCACGGAACATATCATAGGGGACAGATCGTTACAATGGGCCGAGCTATTGGAATTGCGGATGCCCCAATGACAGACTTTAATTATTGGAATATTTATAAAGATCAACAATAGGGATTCGAGCAGCGCTATGGACCAAATTACCAGTAAAGTACAAATCCGAGAAATTGTCGCAGCGGCGAAACAGCAAGGACAGCAATCCAGTATTGAATGCCTTATATTAAGCTTACAAGAGTGTTTACTGAAAAAGAAAGTTCGATTTCCACTTCTGGAGTTTGCGGCCAGGGAAATTATGCTACCATGGGCAATCAATGGTACGTCTGTGATATCATCGGCGAACGTGCCAATAAAATGAATACGTGATTTTCTTTGTGATAGTTATACATCAAGAAAGGCGAAGTCTACCATTAAACCTCGCCTTTCTTTATACATTTAATCTATATATAACCGCGCGCCCTCGGTTAGTGATCTTTTTTCATTGTTCCTTTTTCACGAAGATTAATATGCCAGCTAAAAGCCTCTTCTAACAAATGTGGTGTATGCCCTCCCCTTTTACAAGCGCGGTTATAATAGTCTGATAGCTGCTCCCTATAATCGGGATGTACACAGTTCTCAATAATTACTTTCGCTCGCTCACGAGGCGCTAAACCACGCAAATCTGCCAAACCATAATCTGTTACCAAAATATCGACATCATGTTCGGTATGATCTACGTGAGAAACCATAGGAACAATATGAGAAATTGCATCCCCTTTAGAGGCTGCCTGTGTAACAAAGATGCTCAAATAAGCATTACGTGCAAAGTCACCCGATCCACCGATACCATTCATGATATTTGTTCCCGAAGTATGGGTAGAATTTACGTTTCCATAAATATCAAACTCTATGGCTGTATTAATTGCTATAATTCCCAAACGTTTGATCAGTCCAGGTGTATTGGAAATGTTCTGTGGGCGCAATACAATTTTATCGCGGTATCGATCCAAATGATCGAACACTCTTGAATAACACTCTTCCGAAACAGTAATTGAAGAAGCAGAAGCAAAATCCAGTTTTCCAGCATCGATAAGGTCAAAGGTACTATCTTGCAACACTTCAGAAAACATCGTTAGATTACGGAACTTACTATGTATAAATCCAGTTAGAACAGCGTTAGCTACTTTTCCAATACCCGCTTGGAGGGGCATCAAGCTTTCTGACAAATGACCTAGCTCTACTTCATTTTCGAAAAACTGTAAAATATGCTTCGCTATCGCTGTAGTTTTGGTATCCGGTTCAGCAATATCGGCTGGGCTATCAAGCTCATTCGTAAACACAATTCCCACCACCTTGCTTGCGTCCAAAGGAATAGTTTTACGCCCAATTTTATTTTCAGGTGCTACAATCGGAATAACATTACGGCGAGGGTAATCTTCTGCTTGGTAAATATCATGTATCCCTTTAATCGTCATCGGTATCGCAGTATTGACCTCCAAAATAACCTGCTTAGCCAATGCAGCAAAAGTAGCCGAATTTCCCACAGAAGTCGTTGGAACAATACTTCCGTCTGATTCTATTGCTGCTACTTCCAAAACAGCAATATCCACCTGAGGCAAATTCTTATTGTGCAGCAATTCGGCTGTTTCGCTTAGATGCTGATCAATAAACAGCACATCCCCGGCATTAATTTTATTACGTAAAATACGATCTACCTGAAAAGGCATCCGCTTGGATAGTGCCCCCGCTTCCGCCAATTTACCGTCTGTTCCATGTCCCAACGAAGCCCCAGTAATCAAGGTTATTTTCAATGGATCCACTTTTGCACGTTCAGCCAAGGCTGGTAACACAACCTTACTGTCTCCAGCCTTAGTAAAACCACTCGATCCAACGACCATTCCGTTTTGAAATAGCTTAGCAGCTTCTTCCGCTGTAATCACTTTATCATGTAAGCTTTGAACTTTTATTCTTTCGTAAGCCATATTGTTATAGTTTGATTTTATTCCATTATTGTAAACTTAAGAAATTGAAACCTATATATTTCCCTTATTTGTAAAGTTCTTTGTTATATTTTCCCACCTCTTAACCAAACAATTTTAGCATTTTTTTAAACTGCATATTTATTACCATTCGACACAAAATTATCCAAACGAGACTAAAAAGACACAACTCGCTACAAATCAAAAATATACAACAAATCATAATAAAAAAATATTTTATATCACACTGATCGATAATATATATCACACTGATAACAAACAACTTACAATAACAAAGGCAAAACTAAAGTAAGTAAAGACTAACTCTCTCGTCGATTAATTGCCATTTTAACGTAAGCATACACTCACTTTCAAGAAGTAAAGGTGGGGTCTAGTAAAAAAGTCTTACCTTTGTGACATAGTATTATAGGTTAAAATGAATACACAAGATATAACGACAGATGCTAAATATGTCAACCGTTATTATATGACGGAAGTAGACTCATTTGAAGATAGCATTTACTGTCACCACGCCATTATTGCAGAGAATCATATTTCCGAACATTGCCACGATAAGGACCAATTTTTATATACAGAAGGCGGTGTCGTATTTGTTAAGACAGAGGAAAAATCATATTTTCTACCTGCCCGACATTATTTGTGGATTCCCGCTGGAATAAAACATAGTATTCATCCAAGTACACCGGAGGTCGTTATGCGTAATTTGTACTTTCCCAAAACCAATAATGACGCACCCTTCTATAGCAAAATGGGAATCTATCCAGTAAATGATCTTTTGATAGAGCTGATTATGTTTACCAACCGCTGGAATGGCAATATCTTTCCGGTCGAAGAACCTAAATATAGTATCGCTACAGCATTTAAACTTATCTTGCCGGAATTATCGCTGCATGAGCTTCCATTGGCCTTACCCTATCCTAATCATCAGAAATTAAAGGATATCGTTACTTACCTCGAAGAGAATATAGAGGAAAATGTCAGCTTTAAAAAACTTGCCGGATTATTTAACATTAGTGAACGTACATTAGCCAGACTATTTCAAAAAGAATTAAATATGTCTTTTATCCAGTACTACACGATTCTCAGAATGCTGACTGCTCTTAAGCTCCTTTTAGACGAAAAACTAAGTGTAAATGAAGTTGCACTCAAAGTTGGATACAATAGTCTCCCCACCTTTAGTAACACATTCAATAAGGTCGTCGGTATCCGTCCAAGCGAATACGTCAAACAAAAAGAATTGCTTATTTAAAAATGTTTACCTAATTTAGGTCAATAAACCTAATTCAGGATGAAATTCAAACATATCATTTATAGTGCTGGAATTTTATTGCTCAGCACTTCTTTATTTGCCAAATCTCAAGATAAGAAACCCAAACCCATTCAGTTATTTAATGGGAAAGATCTGAAGAACTGGACCCCAAAAATCAGAAACCACAAAGTTGGGGATAATTATAAAAATACATTTCGTGTAGAAGACGGTTTACTCAAAGTAAGATATGATGGTTATGATAATTTTAATTTTCAGTATGGCCATCTATTCTACAATAAAGAATTCTCAGCTTATTTATTGCGCGTCACTTACAGATTTGTTGGTGAACAGGTAAATGGTGGAGAAGGTTGGGCCTGGCGTAATAGCGGAGCCATGCTACATGGACAGGATCCTAATACCATGGGGGTGGATCAAGACTTTCCAATATCGATCGAAGGGCAACTGTTGGGTGGAAATGGCAAGGACGAACGGACCACAAGTAACCTTTGTACACCAGGCACAAACGTTGTAATCGACAATAAGCTATTTACACCACATTGCATCAGCTCAACATCAAAAACCTATGCTGGAGATCAATGGGTAACTGCTGATTTCTTAGTATTGGGAGACTCACTTGTGCAGCATATCCTTGAAAACAAGGTCGTATTACAGTATAATAAACCCCAAATTGGTGGCGGCAATGTAAGTGGTTTCGATCCTAAAGTGAAAAAGGATGGTCAGCTTTTAAGTAAGGGGACTATTTCACTGCAGAGTGAGAGTCATCCCATTGACTTTAAAAAAGTGGAACTTTACGATTTAGAACCTTACATGAAAGATCCCAACAAATTGAAAAAGGTCATCGCGGAGCTACTTCCAAATTTGCAACAATAAAAAACACTCCAAGTCAGTTTTAAAATAAAAAAGCATCGAATATCGATGCTTTTTTATTTACCATTCGCTTGGAAAGAGAAATCCAAAGTATATAACATAAAGAAAAGGGATACAGCGAGCTGTACCCCTCTATATCTATACGAAAAGCTTACGCTAAACCGTTAACAAATTTTGTTAACTTAGATTTGTTGTTAGAAGCTTTTTTCTTGTGGATCACATTTTTCTTTGCCAAACGATCAAGCATAGAAATTACGCGTGGTAACAATGTTTTTGCTTCTTCTGCAGAAGTAGTGTGACGTAATTTTTTGATTGCGTTACGTGTAGTTTTTGCTTGGTAACGGTTTCTTAAACGTTTAGTAGCGTTTGCTCTAATTCTTTTGATCGCTGATTTATGATTTGCCATTTTTTTTAGCTAATTTTTATTCAATTTTTTCTTGTAATTCGGACTGCAAAAATAACACCTTATTTTCAATATTCAAAATCTATTTTATTTTTTAGGTTTAGTATATTTGCGACATGCAAAAATTATCGATGGATGAACTTCAACGTACAGATGTTGAATCGTTTAAAAAACAAGAAAAAACTCCTATCACAATCGTTATGGACAATGTACGGAGCATGCATAATGTAGGCTCGGCCTTCCGTACTGCAGACGGATTTGCTATTGAAAAAATATACTTGTGTGGCATTACGGGCACACCTCCCCATCGCGAAATCGAAAAGACCGCCCTCGGGGCTACTCAATCAGTTGCTTGGGAATACCACAAAGATACCACAGCTGTTGTTGATCAGCTTCGGTCAGAAGGTTATGTCATTATTGCCATCGAGCAAGCAGATGATAGTGTTATGTTACATCAGTTTGAACCAGAAAATGACAAAAAGTATGCATTGATTTTTGGAAATGAGGTCAATGGAGTAGATGAAGATGTCATGGAAAAAATTGATACCTGCATCGAAATCCCCCAATACGGAACCAAACATTCCTTAAATGTATCTGTCGCAATTGGCATTATTCTTTGGGATTTTATCCAAAAACGCAATTTCAATTAAAAATTTATCAATAAAGGTCACATTCCTATTCACATTGCTTCCATTTTAGAAAGCAAAATAGTAGATTTGTGTGCAAAATTTAAAGAAGAAATGAGTGTATTAGTTAATAAAGATTCAAAAGTAATCGTTCAAGGTTTCACTGGAAACGAAGGTACTTACCATGCTACTCAAATGATTGAGTACGGAACAAATGTAGTTGGTGGTGTTACTCCTGGTAAAGGTGGTCAACAACACTTAGACCGTCCTGTATTCAATACTGTGCAAGATGCAGTTGACACTACAGGAGCTAATGTTTCTATTATTTTTGTACCTCCAGCATTTGCTGCAGATGCGATCATGGAAGCTGCCGCTGCTGGTATCGAAGTGATTGTTTGTATTACAGAAGGTATCCCAACAAAAGATATGATCCAAGTAAAATCTTACTTGAGCGACAAAAACTCTCGTTTGATCGGTCCTAACTGCCCAGGTATCATCACTGCAGGCGAAGCTAAAATCGGTATCATGCCAGGATTTATCTTCAAAAAAGGTAATGTAGGTGTTGTTTCTAAATCAGGAACTTTAACTTACGAAGCCGTAGATCAAACTGTAAAAGCAGGATTAGGTATCACAACAGCAATCGGAATTGGTGGTGACCCTATCATTGGTACAACAACGAAAGAAGCTGTTGAATTATTAATGAATGACCCTGAAACTGAAGCGATCATCATGATCGGTGAAATTGGTGGTGGAATGGAAGCTGAAGCTGCTCGTTGGATCAAAGAACACGGTACTAAACCTGTTGTTGGATTTATCGCAGGTCAAACAGCGCCTCCAGGACGTCGTATGGGACACGCTGGTGCAATTGTAGGTGGTGCAGATGACACTGCTGCTGCAAAAATGAAAATCATGCGTGAGTGTGGTATTCGTGTTGTTGAATCTCCAGCTGAAATTGGAAAAGCAATCGCAGAAGAATTGGCTAAATAATTAGACCATCGAGCATATAAAAAAAAGGGAATCAAATTTGATTCCCTTTTTTTTATACCTAATAATTAGATGACAACATTAACTAGACATTGCTTCGTCTGCCGACGGTCCATATAAGCCCGGTACAGCAATATCCAATAATCGCAAATAAACAGTCAACTGACCACGATGATGAACGATATGATTATTGACAATAAAACGTATCGCTCCCGCTCGTGGCAAACGGGCAATCTCATGGTCCCCAGCTTTAAGCACCCATTCATTAAACCAATCCAATTCGGCGATATCCGCTAGTGTTGCCTTGTTCTCTTCCAGTCCAAGAGTGAGGATTGTTTTCAACTCTTCGACAGAGGATACTTTGAGAGGCTTATAATCTACTTTAAAATCAAATACGTCCTTTGGTATTGCCTTGTGTACCCAGTTATGTAACTCGACAACATGAGCAGCCAATTCGCCCAAACTCATCGATTTTTCGTGCGGGCGCCAATCCAATTTATCGTCCGGTATCCGATCTAGAATACGTTTGGTATTTTTTGTTTCGTGATCCAATTCGATCAAATAGCTCTTTTTGATACTCATATAAATACTAGTTCATTAATTGAAAATCTTTTAATACGGTAACAGCATAGGGGAATTCCACTGCCTTATGTGCTGCTGCTCGCGCAATTTCTCCCTCTACATAGGTTACTTTGAGCGGTAAAAATGTATTGTTCAGTATATTTTCATGGAATAACGCCTCATACCAGGTACAGGCAGCAACGAAACGTCCATAGTTCAGATTTAGGTGATAACCATCACGTGTAAAATTATCCCCCACAAAACTCGAACGTGCATTCTGAACAGCTGTACCCGAAGGAATCAACAGATCGAAATTACCCCAGTTAAACACCTCTTGCGAAGTATTGGCAATAGCCCTATACATACTATCTTGGCTACGGTTATAACGAACAAAACCTTCATGCGATGAACCGTTCTGATATGCCCAAGTTTGATGCAATATATACTTAGTTTCAGGAAATAGAATATGTTTTGTTACATAATCATATAAAGGTGGCAGATCCTTCGCATACGAATCATAATCTCCTGATAGCGGACTTGCTTGCTGAAAGCTAATATAATCCCAAGCCTCATCGATAAGCGCTTCAGATAAGCGCTCATTTGCTTTCTCGGACATTTGCCCGTCAAGATTTATTTTCCGGTAGCGATAAGCTGGCTTATCATCTTTTGCGTTACTTACATGTAAACTTAGAGGAGCTCCCCCAATATAGAGATTGCCGATCACTATCTTTTTCTTGCCGGCTTTCGCCAATTCATATAAATTCTGTTCAATAGCATCTTCCGAGAAACTATTACCGATGGCCAATATTCGTAGCACACCATCATCCAAAGACTTATTTTGCGCATTTAATCGATTATTCCTCAAAAAGAATACGATTAAAAAACCAAAAACCAATACCTGTTTTACTTTTATCATCATATAATGCAATAACAACTAAATTAGATAATATCTCGTAGAAATACGAATGATATACCTAGAAAGGGAGATTTTCTCCCATCTGTAAGTTATCGAGACAGCAGCTGGGACAGGGATATCTGCTCATAAAACTTAATAATAGTGGAAAATAGCTGTATAACATGTAATTCTGATAGCTATATCTTTAACCACTACCAGTATACTTCCCAACAGTCAGATAACATATAAAATTAGTTATGACAAGTAACTACTGCAAGGCCAATTGATATACTGCAATACGATACAGACGAAAAACAATATAGCTTGACAAGGCTAGTAGCAGGACAGGAGTATTCCTAAAATCATTACGAGTAGCTCTTGCTGTACTTGTCGATATGCAGCTATAGGATACTGCTGAAAAGCAATAGCGTTTGACAAGGCTAGTAAAGGATAGTTGCGGAACAGCTTCCGATGGAGCAGGCTCACCGACGGTCCTGTGCTGCGATAACCACTAGGCGGAGGATAGGCAATGGCCTGTACATGGAAATACGGA
>NZ_DKSP01000042.1:0-2629 GCF_002472745.1 Sphingobacterium sp. UBA7253
AAGATGACATCCGGTGATTTCTCCAGTTCATTCATGACCGCTTTCATACGTTCTTCAAATTGACCACGATATTTCGTCCCGGCAACCAATGAAGCCAGATCCAATGTGACTACACGCTTATTGAATAGTACACGTGAGACCTTGCGTTGGACAATACGAAGAGCAAGTCCCTCCGCAATAGCTGATTTACCAACTCCCGGTTCACCGATCAACAAAGGATTGTTCTTCTTGCGTCGGGATAAAATTTGAGATACACGCTCAATTTCTTTCTCGCGACCCACAATAGGATCCAATTTACCCTCTTCGGCAGCTTTGGTCAAATCACGGCCAAAGTTGTCCAATACCGGAGTTTTGGATTTGATATCCGAAACTTTTTTAGGTTGGATATATTGATCATCCTCAGCAAAATCATCGTCGCCTGTAGGAGAGCCCGGAGCCTCATCCTTGATGGTCGTTCTATTTTGCTCAACTTCAGATTTGAAGATGTCGTAAGTCACATTGTATTGTTGTAAAATCTGAGAAGCAATATTATCTTCATCTCGTAAGATAGCCAATAATAGATGCTCCGTTCCGATGATGTCCGATTTGAATATTTTAGCTTCCAAATAAGTGATCTTCAAAACTTTTTCAGCCTGTTTTGTTAATGGCATATTGCCAATAGGAGCGCGTGAAACCGATGCCCCCTTCACTGCGTCCTCCACAGATTGACGTAGTGCTGTCGTGTCAATGCCTATGTTTTTAAGGATCTTTATCGCCATACCATCGCCTTCACGAATCAATCCGAGCAATAAATGCTCCGTTCCTATATAATCGTGACGCAATCTCAAAGCTTCCTCTCTACTGTACGATATGACATCCTTTACGCGCGGTGAAAATTTTGCTTCCATTGAATACCTTTCTGTTTTATATTAAGGATATATAAATGTAGTAAATTCTGCATTTCAAACCTTAAAATTATTTTAAATAATGTCATCAACAATTAAGCCATGACCGTTACACGTCCAAAATGTCAGTATAAAAGATTACATTTGTATGTTAATATAATAAGAGTTTTCGAATTTTTTTAAATTTTATGTCAGACGAGAAGATCATTTTTTCGATGGCGGGTGTCAACAAAATCTATCCGCCTCAAAAACAAGTGTTAAAAAATATCTATTTATCTTTTTTCTATGGTGCGAAGATCGGTGTGATCGGTTTAAACGGATCAGGTAAATCTTCCCTATTAAAAATTATCGCTGGATTGGATAAATCCTACCAAGGCGAGGTGGTGTTCTCCCCAGGTTACTCTGTGGGTTATTTAGCACAAGAACCTCAATTGGATCTTGAAAAGACTGTTCTTGAAGTCGTTCAGGAAGGTGTCGCTGAAATTACAGCCATCTTACAGGAATACGAAGAAATCAACGAAAAATTTGGCTTGCCAGAGGTGTATGAAAATGCCGATGAGATGGACAAATTGTTGGCTAGACAAGGGGAACTTCAGGATATCATTGATGCCACTAACGCTTGGGAAATCGATTCGAAATTGGAAAGAGCAATGGATGCTTTACGTTGCCCCGAACCAGATGCGAAGATTGTCAATTTGTCAGGTGGTGAGCGCAGACGTGTAGCATTATGTCGCTTATTGTTGCAGGAACCTGATGTATTACTCCTAGATGAGCCGACCAACCACTTGGACGCCGAGTCGATTGATTGGTTAGAACAACATTTAAAACAATATAAAGGAACGGTCATTGCCGTTACCCACGACCGTTATTTCTTGGATAATGTAGCCGGATGGATTCTTGAATTGGATCGCGGTGAGGGTATTCCTTGGAAAGGAAATTATTCTTCTTGGTTAGATCAAAAAGCAAAACGCTTGGCACAGGAAGAAAAACAGGAAACCAAACGTCAAAAAACCTTGGAACGTGAGCTGGAATGGGTGCGTATGGCACCGAAAGCACGCCACGCCAAATCGAAAGCTCGTTTGCATAACTATGAAAAATTAGCTTCTGAGGAAACGAAAGAACGTGAAGAAAAATTGGAATTGTTTATTCCTCCGGGACCACGTTTAGGTAATTCGGTCATTGAGGCAACTAATATTTCCAAAGCGTATGGCGATCGTATCTTGTTTGAAAATTTGAGTTTCATGTTGCCGCCTGCGGGTATTGTAGGGATTATTGGACCCAACGGTGCGGGTAAAACAACCTTATTCCGTCTGATTACAGGTCAGGAAACACCTGACACGGGTTCGTTCAAGGTCGGAGAAACAGTAAAATTGGGTTACGTAGACCAAATGCACCACGACCTCGATCCTGAAAAATCGGTTTGGGAAAATATTACGGGTGGCAGCGACAATATGATGCTGGGTAACCGCTCGGTAAACTCAAGAGCTTACGTTTCCAAATTTAATTTTAACGGTGCTGATCAACAAAAGAAAGTAGGTGTACTTTCCGGTGGAGAACGTAACCGTGTTCACTTGGCTATTACACTCAAAGAAGGCTCAAATGTGCTCTTACTCGATGAGCCGACCAATGATATTGATGTAAATACCTTACGGGCACTGGAAGAAGGCTTGGAGAATTTCGGTGGTTGTGCCGTTGTGATCTCCCACGATAGATGGTTCCTGGATCGTATCTGTACCCATATCCTT
>NZ_DKSP01000042.1:2696-8260 GCF_002472745.1 Sphingobacterium sp. UBA7253
TATCTGTACCCATATCCTTGCTTTTGAAGGGGATTCACAGGTTTATTTCTTTGAAGGTAACTACACTGAATATGAAGAAAACCGTAAAAAACGCGTTGGTGACGTAACACCGCACCGTATTAAATACAAGAAACTGGTAAAATAAGCAACGATCATGGACGGTGGAAGGCTTTTAGCTGCTATAATAGATCACGCTATTGATGGAATAATTACCATAGACAACAGGGGGAATGTGGAAAGCATTAACCCTGCTGCCTTGGAATTGTTCGGTTATCAGGCTGAAGAAGTGATCGGACACAATATCTCCATGTTAATGCCTGAACCTGATCGTGGTAATCACGATGGTTATCTGCATAATTACCAAACCACAGGTCACAAGAAAATTATCGGAATCGGCCGTGAAGTGATGGGCTTAAAGAAAAATGGAGAAACATTTCCATTCCGCTTGGCAGTCAGTGAGGTTTGGTTAAAAGATAAGAATATCTTTACGGGCTTTATTCACGATTTATCGCGTGAGAAAGCTGCCGAGGATATGCTCAAGCAACATGCAACCGAACTTGAACATAAAGTCAGTGAGCGTACACGCGATCTGATCTCTCTGGTATCTGAACTTGAAAAAGCTAAAGCAGAAGTCTCAAAGTCTTTGGAAAAAGAAATTGAACTTAACCAGCTGAAATCACGGTTTGTGTCCATGGCCTCGCATGAGTTCCGGACACCTTTAAGCTCGGTTCAGCTTTCGGCTTCTCTTATTGAAAAGTATTCCGAACGACCGGATGATAAGGCTAATATCATTAAACACACCAATAAAATTAAAAGTGCAGTTCAATTGCTCACAAGTATCCTGAACGACTTTCTGTCACTTGAAAAATTGGAAGCGGGTATTGTTGTGATGAATAAGCAATACATCAATCTCGTTGAGTTGGCAGAAGAGATCACCGAAGAAATGCAAATGATCTGTAAGAAAAATCAGCATATTGTATACCAACATACCGGAGAAATTGGGCATTTCACCCTAGATCCAAATTTGTTGAAAAATGCTTTGGTCAACTTAATCTCCAACGCGATCAAATATTCCGGAGAAGATACCTTGATCGAATTCACAACCTGTATCGACGAAGAAGGCTGCTTAATATCCGTGAAAGACAATGGTATTGGTATACCCGAGGAAGATCAGGTACATTTGTTTGAGCCTTTTTTTAGAGCACATAATACAGGTAATATCCCTGGTACAGGATTAGGTTTGAATATTGTAAAACGATACATCGAATTGATGGCGGGGCAGATGGAATTTGAATCGGAAGTACACAAAGGAACTTCATTCAGAGTAAGCTTTAAATAAAGGTGAACTTGCAGATTCGCATAACTGAATAAATAATTGCAGATGAGAAATAAAAAGACAATTCTAATTATTGAAGATAATATCGATATCCGAGAAGGGACTACCGAAATATTGGAGTTGACAGGAAGGTATGATGTCATTACTGCCGAAAATGGACGTGTTGGCGTCGACCTGGCGACAAGACATATACCTGATCTGATTCTCTGTGATATCATGATGCCTGAATTGGATGGTTACGGAGTCTTATTTATGTTAAGCAAAATTGAGAGTACTGCTAAAATTCCGTTCATTTTTCTGACTGCCAAAGCGGAACGCGCAGATATGCGCAAAGCGATGGAAATGGGGGCGGATGATTATTTGACGAAACCTTTTGATGATGTTGAATTGATGAATGCAATAGATGTTCGCCTCAAAAGACATGAGCAGCTTGCAGCAGATATTCCTCAGGAAGAAGATTTGAGTTTGAGCGCCGAAGAGCAGGTATTGTTGCTAAAAGAGCTAATTGCCAATTCACGGGTGAAAACAGTGAAGAAAAAACAGTCTATTTATGAAAAAGATGATTCGCCAACGTACGTCTATTTTGTGAAATCTGGTCAGGTGCGCAGCTTTAAGTCCTATAAAGATGGACGTGAGCTGTCTACAGGTATTTTTATTGAAGGCAATTACTTTGGTTATGCTTCGATTTTGTTGAATGATAATTATGAAGACTACGCCGAAGCTGTTGAACAAAGTGAAATTGTGTTGATTCCAAAGGACAGTTTTTTGGAGCTGTTATGGAAAAAACCTGCAATAGCCAGTAAATTTATTAAGCTCCTTTCTGTCGACTTACGTGAAAAAGAAGAGCAATTGCTGGGTTTTGCCTATCATTCTGTCCGTAAGCGTGTCGCCAATGCCTTGATTAGCGTTGCTGAAAAAAGTGGAGTTAATATCAATGAGGCTGATGCATGCTCAATTGATGTGACACGAGACGGCCTAGCTTCAATTGCAGGGACAGCCAATGAAACTGTTTCCCGTATGCTCTCCGACTTTAAAGAAGAAAAACTGATTTCGAAAGAAAAAGGGAAGATATACATCAATTCCATCAAGAACCTGCGGGATGTGAAGCAGTAGCGATCAGCAGCTAAGATTTAAAAATCAATTTACTAAAAAAGGCGTGTTCAGTTTTTCTGAACACGCTTTTTTTCTGATAGCCTATGTTTACTGATTTGTGTCTTTTCATTAAAGTATCAATGCGAGTTCGCTATGCCGTTTTATTGAACTAGTTTGGTTTCATTGGTTTCAATGAACGTATAGTACGCGATTATTGGCCATATAATAGCTTTCGGTTGACTTTTACAGCTGTTGATGTTAGCGAAATCATGCAAGTTTTTGTGAATTGTGATAAATATCATTTTAAGGTGTGGTGCTATATCATCTTTTTGCCCATATGCATGATTTACTTTTGTTCTTAGGATAAACCTTAATTGGTGATTGTAGAATCAGAATGAAAGTAGTAGTATATAATGTAAGGTCATTTGAAAAAGAGTTTTGGGCATTGGCAAATGCCAAACAACATGATTTGACTTTGATTTCAAATGGATTAAATGCGGAGACACAGAATTACGCGCGTGGAAAAGATGCGGTAGTTATTTCCGTGAGCGATATGTTGGACGAGAGCATGCTACTTAATTTAAAAGGGTTAGGGATCAATAAGATTATGACCCGCAGTAAGGATACTGCTCATATCGATCTGGTAAAGGCTGGAGATCTGAATATTCAGATTGCCAATGCACCATTTGAAGATCAGAGTCCAAAAGGACTGGCAGAGCAGACCGTCCGGAATCTCAACTTATGGGGATTAGAAAAATGTGTTGGTAAAGCCTGTTGTTGTCTAAACGACTGTGCTAAAAAAATAAAATAAAATGATTACATCGCAGGTTACAATGGAAGAATTGGTGCAAAAATATAATGTTGCCGCACCGCGCTATACAAGCTATCCTACTGTTCCCTTTTGGGATAATGAAGCATTTTCCCGGGCAGCTTGGACTAATCAAGTCTACCAAACTTTCCAGCAGTCGAAAGAAAAAGGTATCAGCTTATATATTCACCTTCCTTTTTGTGAAAGCCTATGTACGTATTGTGGTTGCAATACGCGCATTACAAAAAACCATCGCGTTGAAGAACCTTATATTGCCTCTCTTTTGAAAGAATGGGAAATGTATGTCGCTTTATTTAAGGGAGAAAGACCGTTATTGGCAGAAATACATTTGGGTGGTGGTACTCCGACCTTTTTCCATCCGGATAATTTGAAAGTACTGATTGAGGGGATACTTAAACACGCAGACCTGGCTCCTGATCGTTCATTCTCTTTCGAAGCTCATCCTGCTAATACAACCGTCACACATTTAGAAACCTTATTTGACTTGGGATTTCGGCGCTTGAGCCTGGGAATACAGGATTTTGATCCACTTGTGCAGTTTGTGATCAATAGGCATCAAACTTTGGAGGAAGTGGAGGAGGTTATGCTGAATGCGCGGAAAATTGGATTTGAGTCGATCAACTTCGATTTGATCTATGGATTGCCCAAGCAAACATTGGCTACGGTGGAAGATACGATCCAAAAAGCGATGCTGCTCGGTCCAGACCGGATCTCTTTCTATAGCTATGCCCACGTGCCTTGGATAAAACCCGGTCAACGGCATTATACTGAAGCAGATCTACCTCATGGCGCAGCCAAACTCGCCTTATATAACCTTGGAAAAAAAATGATTTTGGCCCATGGCTATGAAGATGTCGGTATGGATCATTTTGCGAAAAGAGAGGACGAGTTATTTGTGGCTTTTCAACAAGAAAGATTACATCGCAATTTTATGGGGTATGCCGATCGATTTAGTCCCTTGTTAATCGGTATCGGAGTCTCTTCGATCAGCGATGCCTGGGGGGCTTTTGCTCAAAATGTGAAGACCGTAGAAGAATACCATAAACTTATTGATGCAGGGGTATTGCCCGTTATAAAAGGACATATACTCAACGAGGAGGATCTTCTTGTAAGGCGTTATATCCTCGATATGATGTGTAAAGGCAAAGTGCATTTGCCGACAGGTGCGCCGTTGAATGAGCAGATTATCGACGAATTGTCTGAACTTGTTGCAGATGGTTTAGTCTCCATATCCGGCGATCTAATTCAATGTACTGCTATTGGACGCTCCTTTTTAAGAAATATCTGTATGGCCTTTGATCAGCGATTATTGCGTTCAAAAGCACAAAATCAATTATTTAGTCAGGCAATTTAGAACGAAGGTATGGCAGAGCTAAGGGATGAAATACAACTTGCAGAAAAATGTTTCCATTGCGGTGATAAAATTGAGGAAACGGGCTATCAGCTTGATCATCATGATTTTTGCTGTCTGGGCTGTCAGACCGTTTACCAAGTACTGAACGATAGTGGTATGCAGCAATATTATCGCTATAATCAGCACCCGGGTAAATCAAATAAATCCAAGCAAGAAGATTTTTCCTATCTGGATGAACCACAGATTGCCGGTAAATTAGTGGATTATAAAGATGATAAGATGACTATCATCACCTTTTATATTCCAGCTATTCACTGTAGCTCTTGTATCTGGTTGCTGGAAAATTTATATAAACTAAATCCCAACGTACTGCAGTCGCGCGTGGACTTTATGAAGAAACAGGCGAGCATTACATTCAATCACAATGAGCTGCCATTGAAAGACCTGGTTTATCTTTTGGTCAATATCGGTTATGACCCTAAAATCACTTTGCAGGATGTTGTAAAGGAAGGGAATAGAAATAATTTGAATCCTTTGGTCGCAAAAATTGCTGTTGCCGGTTTCTGTTTTGGAAATTCTATGTTATTCAGTTTCCCTGATTATTTTGGAATGGGGAGTTTTGAAAAGGAATATGCCAATTTCTTTGGTTATATAAACCTGGCCTTTGGTCTCCCTGTTTTATTGTATTGTGCATCGGATTATTTCAAATCGGCCTATTGGAGTCTGAAACAAAAGCGGTTGAATCTGGATGTGCCATTAGCTCTAGGAATCCTCGTGTTATTTTTGCGTTCCGCGTTTGAGGTGATCACACAGACAGGAGCTGGTTTTACGGATACACTCTGTAGTCTTGTATTCTTTATATTGATCGGAAAATGGGTACAACAACGTACCTATTATCATATCTCATTTGAACGGGATTACCGGAGTTATTTCCCCGTGGCTGTAACAGTATT
>NZ_DKSP01000042.1:8410-14612 GCF_002472745.1 Sphingobacterium sp. UBA7253
ACGGAATCAGGGGACAAACCTGTACAATTAGCTGACGTTCATATCGGTGACCGTATCTTGGTTCGGAACAATGAAATTATACCCGCTGATGCCATGCTTTTAAAAGGCGATGCTGCGATAGATTTTAGCTTTGTAACGGGAGAATCAAGTCCGGTCAGTAAGACCTTAGGCGAAATTATCTATGCCGGCGGACGCCAGACGGGGGAAGCGATAGAACTTGAAGTGGTCAAACCGATTTCACAGTCCTATTTGACCAAATTATGGAATAATGAGAATTATAAAGATTATGACAAACATTTTCAGACTTTTGTCAACTTTATAAGTGAATATTTTACTGTTGTTTTATTGGCTATTGCACTATTGGCTGCCTTATTTTGGGCCGTTGATGGAAGTGCAAGCCGGGCTTGGGGAGCTTTTACGGCGGTATTAATTATCGCATGTCCATGTGCGTTGGCGTTGAGCTCTCCATTTACCCTTTCTGCAGCGCTAAGTATTTTTGATCGAAATAAGTTCTATGTGAAAAATACGGCCGCAATTGAGCAGATGGCAACGATTGATACTTTGGTGTTCGATAAAACTGGCACAATATCATCGCCTAAAGCAACTTCAATTTATTTTGAAGGTAGTCTTTCAGCAATTGACAAAAAGTTACTGAATGCGGTATGTAGAAACTCTAGCCATCCATTGAGCCGTGAGATTGTCAAGTGGCTGAATGTCTCTTCTGCTATTTCGATACAGGATTTTAAGGAATTTCCGGGAAAGGGGATGCAGGCTAATGTAAGTGGCAAGGAAATTAAAATCGGTAGTGCTAACTTTTTGAATATCGGTAACATTAAAACAGATGGTTCAGTGGTTTTTATTCGTATAGGTGAGGAGTTAAAGGGGTATTTTACCATGGAGCAATCCTGGAGGGATGGCCTTTCGGCTTTGATTGAAGATTTTAAAGTCGAATACGACCTTCATTTAATCTCAGGGGATAACGATAGACGTCTGGATGCACTCCAGTTAATTTTTCCCTCGAATGCAAGTTTGCTTTTTAATCAATCACCAATGGAAAAACTGGAAACCATTCAAAATTTTCAGGTAGCAGGAAAGCATGTCTGCATGATTGGTGATGGCCTTAATGATGCGGGGGCATTGCGTAAAGCAGATTTGGGTATCGCCGTGAGTGATGATATCAATAACTTCTCTCCCGGCTGCGATGCGATACTGGATGGGGAGTCATTTTCAAAAATGCCGGATTTCTTTGCTTTTAGCAAAGATGCGGTGAAAGTAATACATATGAGCTTTGGTATATCTCTTTTATATAATGTAATTGGATTGAGCTTTGCCGTGCAAGGTATTATGTCGCCGTTATTTGCCGCGATTCTAATGCCAATAAGTACGGTAACGATCATCTCCTTTACAAGTCTCATGACGAGGTGGTATGCCAAACGTCGTAAACTCTAGTTGTTATGGAAATAATGTATATTTTGATCGGTTGTAGTGTTTTGTTGGCTTTGGTTTTCCTATGTGCTTTTTTCTGGGCAAATAAAACCGGTCAGCATAATGATACCTATACACCTTCTATACGGATTCTGTTTGATGATGAAACGACAGAAGAGGAAGATAAAGAAGGTGACGTAACTAAAACGTTATCGTAATTAAATCAATTACTTTTTTTTGTAATTAAGGTTATTATCAATAAAATTGGGGGTAAATACCAATTTGAAATAAAAATACATGCATAATAATCCATTTTCATTAAAAGATAAGGTAGTTGTAATTACGGGAGGTACAGGGATTTTAGGCGAAGCATTTGTTGAGGCTTTGGCCGAGGCAGAAGCCAAAGTCGCAGTACTTGGACGTAATGGACAAATCGGAGCGGAGCGTGTTCAGCAGGTAGAGTCTGTTGGTGGCGAAGCTATATTTGTTGAAGTTGACATCATGAACGAACAGGATGTCACTCGGGCGAAAGATGAAGTTTTGCAAAAGTGGGGTAGGATAGACGCTTTAGTAAACGCCGTTGGAGGCAACATTCCAGGTGCAACAATTGGTGCCGATCAAGATTTATTTGCGAGCAATATTCAGGATACCATTAAAGCAATAGAGCTTAATTTGTATGGTACAATGATTCCTACGCATATTATTGGTCGTGTGATTGCTGAAAGCGGAAAAGGCGTCATCATCAATATATCTTCTCTTACAGCCAGTCGTCCTTTTACACGTGTTTTGGGCTATACTGTTGCAAAACACGGTATCGATGGGTATACAAAATGGATGGCCACCGAGCTCGCTCAGCGTTATGGCGATCAAGTTCGTGTCAATGCAATCGCTCCCGGCGTATTCTTAACCAAGCAGAACAAAAACTTATTGATCAATCCAGACGGTACGTATAGCGACCGTACCAAACGTATTCTTAACGGAACTCCCTATAACCGTTTGGGCGACCCTCGTGAGTTAAAAGGAACTTTAATCTATCTATTGAGTGATGCATCGGCCTTTGTGACAGGGGAGACGGTTTTTGTCGATGGTGGTTTTAATGCATGGTGTGGCGTTTAATTAAACTTTAAGATGAGAAAATTAGAACAAACCTGGCGTTGGTATGGTCCCAATGACCCGGTATCTTTACAAGATATCAAACAGGCTGGAGCGACTGGTATTGTTACGGCATTACATCATATTCCACACGGTGAGGTATGGCCCCTTGCCGATATTCAAGAAAGAAAACGCATTATAGAAGATGCTGGTCTTACCTGGTCTGTTGTGGAAAGTGTGACAGTACATGAGGAGATTAAGACAAAAGGTGCTAGGGTCGATGAATACCTCCAGAAATATAATGAGACTTTAACCAATCTCGCACAATGCGGCATCAAAACAATTTGTTATAATTTTATGCCGGTGCTGGACTGGACACGTACACAATTGGATTTAACGATGGCGGATGGTTCAAAAGCATTGTATTTTGACTGGATTGATCTGGCACTTTTTGATATTTTTATATTGAAACGTGATGAAGCACAGACAGCGTATCCAGCGGATGTTGTTAAACGGGCGACTTTACGATTTGATGAAATTTCCGAACAGCAAAAAGAAGAATTGGCAAATGTTGTCTTAATGGGGATCCCCGGAGAGAAGAATGTGGAATTGGAAGCGTTAAAAGCGAGCATTGATACCTATAAACATATTGGGAAAGATGGTTTACGCGGTAATTTGGTTTATTTCCTTCAGGGAATTGCGGCAACTTGTGAGGATAACGGTATATGTATGACTATTCATCCCGATGATCCACCGTATCCTATTTTAGGTTTGCCCCGCATCGCCAGTAATGGTGCGGATTTCGATTATTTTTTAAATGCGGTTCCACAACGATTTAATGGTGTCTGCTTTTGTACAGGATCCTTGGGGGCCAGTCAGACAAACGATCTGCCGGCTATCTTAGAAAATATTAAAGGGCGGGTAAACTTTGTTCACTTACGGAATGTGAGGAAAGATGCGATCGGAAGCTTTTATGAGGCAGACCATTTGGATGGGGATGTCAATATGTATAAAATCATGAAAATCCTGGTTGCTGAAAATCAATTGAGATCTACAGCGATCCCATTCAGACCAGATCACGGCCATCAGATGCTGGATGATCTGAATAAAGTAACAAATCCAGGGTATTCTGCCATTGGAAGATTGAGAGGGCTTGCGGAATTACGGGGCCTAGAGTATGGTATTGTTGGTGAATGATACCAATCATTCAGGCGAAGATTAGAGATTATGACCTGTAATAGTGGTCTAGCATAAAGACAGTCGGGAAATAAGAGCGCTAACGTCTTATTTCCCGACTGTTTTGTTTTAAGTATGTCGGCGAGACTATAATCAAAAGAATTATAAGGAAGATTTGCGAATGATGAGCTGTGTTGGAAGCTCAATCGTTTCAAATTCATGTATTGGTCTTGTTTGGTTAATGGTGGCGATTAATTTATTTGTCGCCAGTTCCCCAATTTCTGTTGCCGGTTGTACAATTGTGGATAGTGCCGGATTTAAGGAAGCTGCTATCTGTGTGTTTGAAAAACCAATAACCGCGACCTCGGAAGGGACTTGAATCTGAAGCTCAGCCAAAATACCTAGTGTTCGGGTTGTAATAACATCCGTAGCACCGAAAATTGCATCTATACTTTTATGTTCAAGATATTCTTTGCGCAAAATCTCCCGAATTGTTTCGTCTATATCGGTGGTATTATTAAAACTACATTCGATATAATGTCTAGTATCAAAAGGAATACCCGCATCTGATAAAGCAGATTCGAAGCCATTTAATCGTTCGGCTGCCACACCTAAGTTCTTTCCGGTGATATGCAAAATATTCTTTTTACCTTGTTCGATGAGATGCTTTGTGGCATTATATGAACCCTGGAAATTATTGACACCAACCTTGAATGTGTCGAGCTGGTGATTGATACGATCAAAAATAACGACGGGGATCTGCGATTTTATCAATGCTTTTAGCTCTTCAATATTTGAATCGGAAGAAACCGGAGATATCATTAAGCCATCAATACCGCGCATGCGTAAGACGTCAATACAATTTTTTTCGATCCGTTCGTCTTCCCGGCTTTGCATGAAAATAACGTCATAGACAGTCTGTTGAGAGGCTATTTGAATTCCATCGAGGATTTGTGAAACGAATGTATTACTAATGTTGGATACAATAACCCCTATTGTATTGGATTTTCCTATTTTTAAGCTCCGTGCCAACTTATTTGGGTGGAAATTATGCTTTTTGGCATATTCCTGAACCATCTTTTTAGTCGCTTCACTTATTTCGTAGCTGTCTGATAATGCTTTGGAAACCGTCGAAACAGAAATATTGAGTGCCAACGCTATATCTTTCAGGGTAGTTCTGCTCATCGCTTTGGTGGTTATTTTAAGAAGATAAATCTACATAAAAAAATGTATAAATGTGTTTTTATCGTCATAATTAGCCATTATCTATGGTCGGCTGGGACTTAGTCAATGGATTTGATTGGCAGGATTTCCTGTGTGTTTTTGAGATAATTTTTATCTTGGAGCTTTTCCGGCACTCCTTTTTTTCTGAAATCCCCTTTTTATCCTTTTTCCAATCCCTCTTCAATGCAGGACGAAGGCTAGCTGGGGATGGGTAGCGAATGAAAAGCAACTTCAAAAGTTCTAATAGATGAGGTAATAGAAAGAAATTAGTAACTAGAAAAAAAGGTTTCCCTAGCTACTAATTTTCTGAGGTAGTTGTCCTATCTTTCTTTATATAAAAAATATAGAAAAAAATTGAGCCTGAAATGACGTATGGTATAAGTGGTGATAAATCAGCAAATTTCAATTGATGAGTGTCTCTATAGATATGAGTTATATCATTGACCCCTAAACCTAAAAAAAACAGGCATACTACAAAAGCGATAAAGATTACCTTTTTATTTATTTTGAACATATCATTATAATTTATCGACAAGCTTCTCCCCATTGAGCACTTGCATATATAAATCCTACAGCACCTACCAGCTCCAACGACAGAAGCTCCACTAGCAGCTAATCCAACAAAAGCTAAGGCAAGGCCAACAGATGCACCAGCACATGATGATAAAAAGCTTTTTGTCAATTTGTTATTTGATGCTGATTTAACAAATATATTTTTTCTCTTAAAGATAAAAATTCTGGGTGAACTTCTGCAGTATATGTTAATGCTAAAAATACACTTTCGTATTTACTGTATATTCCGTTCTCTTTTAAAATACCACTGTATTTATTGAGTGTTTGTTGTGGAGCCGCAGAATAATAAAGTTCATTGGATAAATTAATAAATATTTCTTTTTCCTTCTCGTTTATCACATTATTTTGAGAAAGAATATTGATAATATCAGTACTATTTGTTTTTGTTGATATTTCTTCTAAAAAATTGATTCTATCTTGTTGTATAGAAGATGAGATATTTTTATTCGCTTGTATAGCTAGATCTATTGTAGATAAGTTATTGCTTGTACTTTTTAAGGCTATGATGTTTTGAATATTTGAATTCATCGAAGTCCTCAAAGCACTAGATAGTTCAATTTTGCTGCTACCTTCATTTAAAACATTGGGCTGTTTACTACAAGATGTTGAAATACGACACAATTGTGTATAAAAATAAGATAAATCAAAGTAAGACGAAGGATAGCCGGGATATGGGAAGCGAATGAAAAGTTTTTAGGCTTATGTATCCTAT
>NZ_DKSP01000251.1:0-6909 GCF_002472745.1 Sphingobacterium sp. UBA7253
AATTGTTTACAGACTGCTAAATCGGCTTTGATAGCAATACCTGTAATTGCGTCTACATCAATATCTGCAGGGATCATATCCATATGAAGTCGTTTGGCCACGGACTCCGAAACTGTCGATAGATTTGCTCCGGTGTCAAATATGAAACTTGCTGTATCGCCGTTAACCTCTACCTTTAGATTCTTCAAGCTGGCTTTATCTTTCGTCATTTTAAGACGGGTATCGTCGTTGATTTGTATAAGCTGCGGCTTTACATGATCAAGTGCCGACCAGATTTTTAGATTGTTTCGGAGATCCGCTCTTGTATCTGTTGACAGCAAGGAATCGAATTCGAGTAGGATTTTTTGCGTTGTCTGTTTTGCCTCATCGTAATCTTTCAGTTTGACAAAATTATCTTCCTGAATACGTCGTATTTTTAGTCGCAGTGTGTCAGGCAATTCTTCTGTTGCTGTGTTCAGCAGTGCAATTTTTTTGTTTGAAGCGATGGGCCTATTAAAGGCATTATCGAGTATTGCCAAAATAAAAAGTTGCTCATGGGCGTTTAAAAAAGTTTTATTTACCTTAAAAAGGTCACGGGCGGTGAAGAAATCTTTTGATGCTATTAGCCGGTATAGGTTATTGAATTTAGTTGACGTGGCTTGCCCGAAATTCAGCTGGGGGGTGAGGAATAACAGGAAATATATTAACAAGTATTTTTTGAAATGATTTGCGGGGAGATTCATGATGTAGTCAATAAATTGTCTTTTGATCAGTGATATGTTCACTCTTTTAAATGTCGGAAAAGTTCTTGTTATTTTTTCAATTTTATTGTTGCTTATTTTCTTATTGATCAATTGTTTATGTTGTGAAGTTGTTTGCAATACTTGTGGTCTTGAATAATTAAGGTTAAATTAGCTAATGTTTTGAGAAATTTCTCCTAGGAGGATTGGATTGACGAGATCTCCGAATTCGGATTTAATCTTTTAGCCCTTACTTTAAGAGAACGATTAGTGAACAGGATTTATTTTTAATAGAATAATTTAATGAAACAAAAGACGATGAATATTAGGTTTAATAGAGGGGTTATTTTTTTGGGTCTTGCGGCTTTATCGACCAGTTTGTTTTTTAGCTGTGGAAACACAGGAACTAAAAGTGAGGCCAAGGCCGAAAAGGTGGAGGAACCTGTTGAAGCGACTGCACCCACAACGCAGGAGCTATCTTTTAAGGATAAAGAGGGGAAGGTTCTTCAATTAAGTGCTTTAAAAGGTAAGGTCGTATTTATCAATTTCTGGGCGACTTGGTGTCCTCCTTGTATTCATGAACTACCTTCCATTGACCAGCTTAGGCAATCGCTTAAAGATAATAAGGATATCGTTTTCCTCATGGTGGACGTTGATGGCGACATGGAGAAGTCTTCAGCATTCATGGCGGAAAATAAGTATGATCTGCCCCTTTATATAGCAGAGGGTGAAATTCCTGCGGAATTCTTAGGGCAGTCCATCCCGACAACGGTGATCTTGGATAAAACTGGAAAGATCGTAGAGCGTCTGGAAGGAAGTCGTGACTATGGGACTCCTGAGATAAAAAAAGCATTGCAGGATATCGCAAGCGGCAGTTAACGATCGATTATTGTAATCGTTATTTTCTAGATATGGAGAATAGAATTTGAAGAGAAAAAACAGTATTTTCGCGGTGTCAAGTTAATTTATAGCGATGTCCGAACTTCAAGAGCAGACTGCAGTCAGAACGACTTATTTTAGTATTGTAGGCAATGCATTACTAGCATTGTTAAAATGGCTAGCTGGTTTCTTTGGAAACTCCTATGCCCTGATTGCGGATGCAATTGAGTCAACGGCGGACATTTTCTCTTCATTTCTAGTGCTTCTGGGTTTAAAATATGCGCAACGACCTGCCGACGACAATCACCCGTATGGTCATGGTCGGGTAGAACCCCTCATTACATTTATTGTCGTTGGTTTTCTCATCGTTTCTGCAACCATAATCGCTTATGAAAGTATTGAGAATATAGGAACGCCACATGACTTGCCAAAGCCTTGGACTCTATTTGTTCTTGGCGGAATCATCGTATGGAAAGAAATTTCGTATAGGATCGTTATGAAGAAAAGTAAAGAAACAAATAGTTCTTCACTTCGTGCAGACGCTTGGCACCATCGAAGCGATGCGATAACGTCAGTTGCAGCCTTCATTGGGATATCTATTGCATTGTTACTCGGAAAAGGATATGAAAATGCGGATGACTACGCGGCATTATTTGCTGCTGGATTTATACTGTATAACTGTTATCATATTTTCAGACCGGCGCTTGGCGAGATAATGGATGAAAATGTATACGATGAGGTCATTGATAATATCCGGGAAGAAGCATTAAAGGTAGAGGGGATAAAAGCCACAGAAAAATGTTTTGTCCGCAAATCGGGGGCTAAATATCATGTCGATCTGCACGCTATTGTTGATAGTGAAATTACCGTAAGGGAAGGGCATGAGTTGGCACATAAACTCAAAGACCATTTGGTTGCGCATATTCCTGATCTCGGTCATGTGATGATCCATATTGAACCGAACGAATGTCTTTGGAAAGCAAATTGAAATGGCAGCACATGTTAGTTTTCTTGAACCGTGCCGCCATTTGATTGTTTAGAAGCTTAGGTATTTTCAGCTTCAAGCAATTCGATCTGCCATTTAACCTGATCCGCTTTAATAGGGT
The DNA here is from genome assembly GCF_002472745.1 of Sphingobacterium sp. UBA7253. NCBI lineage: Bacteria > Pseudomonadati > Bacteroidota > Sphingobacteriia > Sphingobacteriales > Sphingobacteriaceae > Sphingobacterium > Sphingobacterium sp. UBA7253. The sequence goes on from NZ_DKSP01000251.1 coordinate 2,705, forward strand.
AATCGATATTATTTCTTAAGCTTTCATAAATGGCTTCAAACAGCTGATTGTAATCTCCTTTATGTGGCGTTACTAAAGACTCATGTTTTTGATTTGAAGCGTCTATCGTAACAAGTTTCCCCTCTTGGCCGGCTGGCTCAAGGCCATAAGATGGATTGTCAGGTAACATACCATCTAGCAATTGCTGTTCTTGCACATCTGTCATATTCTTGATAAAACTCCCTTTTGTGCCATGTAAAACAAAGGCGGGCTGTGGAGAGGCAACAAGTAGACTTCCCGTTAAATACACGTTCAGTCCAGCTGGATAATAGAGCTGGTAGTGAAAATAATCTGCAACTTTAGAATCCGGCCTGTTAATGGATGTTGTCTTGGTAAATTTAACCGGTTTTCCAAAAAGTGAGATTGCCTGATCAATAAGGTGAGGGCCTAGGTCATAAGTAAGACCATTAGAAATATACTGCGTATCTTCCTTAAAGTATTTTTGTCCCAATTCCATTTTATAGCGATCAAATCTGAAATGTACTTCAATTAGCTTTCCTAATTCTCCACTGTCAATCACTTTTTTAATGTCTAAAAAGTGACCGTCATACCGTCTGTTTTGATAGAAAAATAATTGTTTGCCTTGTTTTTTGCTGATGGCAAGAAGAGTGTCGAATTGTGTAGTGTCATCAACGGCAGGTTTTTCTATCAATACATGTTTTCCTGCTTCTAGGGCCTCTTTGGCATATTGGAAATGTGTATAGTTTGGTGTATTCACAACGACCAGTTCGACGCTTTCATCCGCTAGTAATTCAGCAATGCTATTATAGCTTTTTATTGCCGGATAAAATTCATGTGCTGCTTTTTTCGACCGTTCTACAACAGCGCCGAGATTGAAATGAGGATTGGTATGTATAAATGGTGCGTGAAAAACACGTCCTGACATGCCAAAACTCAGTATTCCTGTGTTAATTTGAGTGTGTTTCATGTTAATTTAAATTACTTTACCGTTGTCTTGTTGGTTGTTAGACTTCAATATAAACTTTAATGCTATTGCGTGACAATCTTATCCGTGTCTGATTCTCCAAGGTTGTTTGCAAATAAATGTGTTACGCCGTCTTCTGTTGCCAAAAGACATGCCGAACACAGCTGATAAAAAAGTGAATGTTCTACAACCCCTATAATGAGTTTGATTTGCTTATTCAAATCAAAAATATCGGGCAGTTTAGAAAAATAAATATCTGCCAGGAAATTACCTCTCTCAGAAAGGAGAGGCCCCGATTTTTGTTCAGATTTTCGTAATACAATGTCGGATATCGTTGTAAAATAACTTGATTTTAGATTTTCACGTACCGATAGCCAAGCTTCTGGTATAATTTCAACACATAACGGATGCTTTGTGCTAAGTTTTTCGACCATCTTTGAGCCATCGACCAAGAGAATAAACTGCTGCGCCATATTCGCCATAATCTTCTCACCCGTGTGCACGCCACCGCCACTTTTGAATGCATTTAAATGAATGTCGACCTGATCACAGCTGTCAAAATAATAGTCCAGCGTTGTTAGGATACTGTTATCAACACAAATAAGTCCATTCTCTTGGAGCAGCGTTTTGGTTTCCAAGGAAGGTGATGTAAATTTTAAGCTGGATTTAAAGCTGATACTGCTGGCGATTAATTCAATGAAATAAGCTATTGTTGATCCAACACCTAGTCCAATGAGCTGATCGGGTTTTAATAGTTGAAGAGCAGCTTTGGCAGCTTCCTGTTTGAGATTGTTCATAAACGGTAAACTTATAAGATTGTAATACCTTGTGCGGCATAAGGCTGTAAAATGCGGTCAAAAGGATCCTTTTCTGTAATTAAATAACTGATATCAGAGATGGGGCATGTCAGGAAAGAAGCCAAGGTATCAAGCTTATTGCTTGTTGTGGCAGCAACAATGTTCATTGAATTTTTACACAGTACTTTTTTGATAGCTGCTTCTTCGTGTGTTCTTGATGTAAGTCCGCGGTGGAGATCCAGGCTACATACACCTATGAAGCTGATATCCGCGTATATGTCTTCAAATGTGGAGATCGTTTGCTGTCCTTGCATAGTAAGTGATGATTTGCAGAAAGTGCCACCAGCAAAAATCAAGGTGATGTTTGGGAAGTTGGCAAGTATATTAGCTATTGGGAGACTATGTGTAACAACAGTAAGGGTTAGGCTATCGGGAATATTTCCTGCAATTGTCTGTGTTGTTGTGCCGCCATCGAAAAAGACAACTTGATGATTTTTCAATAGTGTGATCGATTTTTCTGCTATGGATTGTTTCTCCATAACATCAAGGTTGTTTCGGTCGTATATATCGAATGGCATGTTTGAACGTAGCGTGGCGCCACCCCGAATAGCGCGAAGCAAGCCGGCGTCGGATAACTCTTTAAGATCACGTCGGACGGTATGTTCAGAGACACCAAGTTCAGCTGCTAAGTCTACCATCGCTAATTTTCTTTCCTTTTTGATTTTAACCAATATAAAATCGTGGCGTTCCTCTTTGGATATCATGCTATAAATATAGCGCTTTTATGCTATATGTTGCAATATTTAACCTTATATTTGTTGTTATGTTGCAATATATTGCAACATAACGAGTTGTTTATCGATAAATTGTTTATTAGTTTTCTAGGGTGGCTTCCAATTCAATTTTTGATGAACTTGTTTTTGTGCCATCTATTTCTTTCAAATAGCGTTATATTTGTGAATGATCGGGGGGGCAGATTCGCTCACCTTTCTGTTGTAACCAATTCTAATTTTCGCCTTTACAGGTTTGCATCTTAAGTATGGGAGATCAAATAAAACATGAATGTTATCGTTAAAATTGCAGGTTCTATAGTGTTCGTCTTTTTATGTGGCTGTAACGTACAGCCTGGCGGAAAGCTTAAGAAAGAACAATGGGTATTAGGAGGCTTTGAGCGGCCCAAAGGTATCAATCCAATTATTGAGCCTGATACGAGTTCGGTATTTTATGATCCAATTCTGAAGAAGGAGATTCGATGGGAGGACAACGACACTTTTAATCCTGCTGCAGTGGTAAGGGGAGATAGTGTTTATGTCATTTATCGTGCAGAAGATCGGACAGGGAAGGCTATTGGCCACCGGACCTCCCGACTGGGATTAGCAGCTAGTGCTGACGGTATTCATTTTGAACGACTGAAAACACCGGTATTCTATCCAGCTCCCGATGAGCAGCAGGATAACGAGTGGCCCGGTGGGACGGAAGATCCCCGCTTAGCACAGACGGAGGACGGGCGTTTTGTGCTATTTTATACCCAATGGAATCGAAAGGTGCCACGCTTAGGTTTAGCAATATCCACTGATCTGAAACACTGGACTAAGTATGGTCCCATTTTTAAAAAATCGAAAAACAGGCCCACTCTTGTTGATGAACCGCACAAATCAGCTTCTATTGTGACAGTAATGAAAGGTAACAGACAGGTCATAGCTAAAATCAATGGGAAATATTGGTTGTACTGGGGGGAACATGGTGTGTATGGCGCCACATCTGATAATTTGATTGACTGGGAGCCCGTAACAGATAAAAAGGGGGCATTGATCGCTTTTATTTCGCCAAGGGATGGTTATTTTGATAGTTCATTGACGGAGTGTGGTCCCCCGGCAGTTTTGACTGATAAAGGAATTGTATTGTTGTACAATGGTAAGAATCATGCTGAAAAAGGAGATAAGCGCTTTAATAAAAATACTTATTCCGCTGGGCAGGTTTTATTTGATTCACGAGATCCGACAAGCGTATTGGCTCGAATGGATGTTCCGTTTTTGCGTCCCATGGAATCTTTCGAAAAAAGTGGGCAATATATCGATGGTACGGTTTTTATTGAAGGATTGGTCTTTTTTAAACAAAAATGGTTTTTATATTATGGCTGTGCTGACTCCAGAGTTGCTGTGGGCATTTATGACCCAGGAAATCCTTCCGTCATGGACCCCTTACCCTAATCGGTGTAAATCTGTTTGTATAGCATGAAAACAGTATTGAGTCTGAATTTTATATTAATTAAAGATTGATGGAGCAATTTTGAAGGGGGCTGTATGGGTTGAATTCGCAAAATTAAAAAAAGGCAGATCATTTGATCTGCCTTTTTGGGTAAGTAATCGGGCTCGAACCGACGACCCCTAGAACCACAATCTAGTGCTCTAACCAACTGAGCTATACCTACCGTGATTTTGATG
>NZ_DKSP01000242.1:0-2515 GCF_002472745.1 Sphingobacterium sp. UBA7253
TTTATCGGATATTCTGGATGGTCTGCAGGTCAATTAGACGGCGAAATCAAAGAAAATAGCTGGGCTGTACAAAACAAATACCATCATCAGCTCATTTTTGAAGGTAACGGTGAATTGTTGTGGAAGGATGCCATCATTGGACTTGGTCCCAAATATGCACATGTCGCCAATTTCCCTCAGAGCCCAGGCCTAAATTAGTATTAGGGAACATGCTCTCGCTGGCAGTTTACTTATAGAGCCCTTAAATTCACCGAATGAGCCTATGACAAAATAGGCTGTTTCCTGCCATCATGTCCTATAAAGACGATTTGGAACACTGATTGTATGTTTTAAACAAATCATAAAATTAAAAATAGCGACATACAAATTATGAATCCAGAAAAAGGTAGTATTTCAATTCACACGGAGAACATATTTCCCGTAATCAAAAAGTTCTTATATTCTGATAATGAAATTTTCTTGCGTGAACTGGTATCTAATGCAGTTGATGCTTCTCAAAAAATCAAACGCCTGGCATCTTTGGGTCAATACCAAGGTGAAACAGGTGAATTGATTGTAGACGTAAAATTTGATGAAGCTGCCAAGACCATCACTATTTCCGACAATGGTATTGGTATGACAGCAGATGAAATAAAAAAATACATCAACCAGATCGCTTTCTCAGGAGCAACAGAGTTCATGGAAAAATTCAAAGAGGCAAATGATGCAAATGAAATCATTGGCCGCTTTGGTTTAGGCTTCTATTCCGCATTTATGGTAGCCGATACGGTAGAAATCCAATCCTTATCTTATCAGGATGGAGCAGAACCTGCTCATTGGACTTGCGATGGTAGTACATCTTACGAAATTTCTACAGGTACAAGAAGCACCCGCGGAACAGATGTCATCTTGCATATTAACGAAGAATCAACTGAATTTTTAAGCCAGGCACGCTTACAGGACATTTTAGATAAGTATGCTAAATTTCTTCCTGTTTCAATTCGTTTTGGTACCAAGACAAATTCTGAACCAGATGGTGAAGACGAAGAAGGAAAACCAAAATACAAATCTGTAGAGGTAGATAATATCATCAACAATACCAATCCGGCCTGGACAAAATCGCCGTCTGAATTAAAAGACGAGGATTATCTAGCCTTCTACCGCGAACTCTATCCCTACTCAATGGATGAACCATTGTTTTGGATTCACCTCAATGTAGACTACCCATTCAACCTGACAGGTATCCTCTACTTCCCTAAAGTTAAAAATGAACTGGAGATCCAACGCAATAAAATTAAGCTCTATTCTAGACAAGTGTTCATCACCGACGAAGTGAAAGATATTGTTCCTGAATTCTTGATGTTACTTCATGGGGTAATTGATTCGCCGGATATTCCATTAAACGTATCCCGTTCATTTTTACAGGCAGACAGTAACGTTAAAAAAATCAACAGTTATATCACCAAAAAGGTGGCCGACAAATTGAACGAAATATTTAAGACTGATCGTAAGGGATTTGAAGAGAAATGGACGGATATCGGTTTATTTATCAAATACGGTATGCTAAGCGATGAAAAATTTGCTGAAAAAGCAAATGACTTCTGTTTAGTAAAAAACACAGGTAACCAAAGTTTCACCATTAAGGAGTATTACGAAAAGGTCAAAGATATCCAGGTAGATAAAGATGGAAACATTGTTTATTTATATACACATGATGCTGCTCAACAAGATGGTTTCATCCAAACTGCATTAAATAAGGGGTATGATGTTTTGATGCTCGATGGACCACTGGATACGCACTTTGCAGCTTATTTGGAGCAAAAAGGCGGTGAAAAGGTACAGCTGAAGCGTGTAGATGCTGACGTTATCGATAAATTGATCCAAAAAGACGAAAAGGTCGAACTTGCCCTCTCGGAAGAAGAATCTAAAAAAGCACTAGCGGTTTTTGAAAAAGCAATCTCCCGTCAAGACATGAAAGTTGAGGTTGATGCATTAAATGAAGGCGATTTGCCTGTGTCGGTAACAATTGATGAATTTATGCGCCGAATGAAAGATATGGCCAAGACTGGTGGTGGTATGAATTTTTATGGTTCATTGCCCGATAATTATAAAGTAACTGTCAATGGGAACCATCCGCTGATCAAAAGAATTTTATCGTCATCGGACGAAGAAGGTTCAAAACTAGCAAAACAGGCTTTTGATTTAGCGCTCTTGTCCAGAGGTTTATTGTCAGGAGCAGATCTAACGTCTTTCGTGAAGAGAAGTGTAGAAATGATCTAATCATATTTCTTTTAACAAAAAATGCGGTTTCTATGGTAGGAACCGCATTTTTTGTTAAAATATCGGAAGCAAATGACAAATTTAGACAAGCGAAATGCACATCAACATCGAAACGTAACCATATCGATGTTTTTTATTAAAATTTAATAAACTAATCTTCACCTAGTTGGCATTAAACGCTGTTTTTTTTCAATCAAATATTTGGAGGGAATAGGGTTTAATCGTACTTTTGTATCATCAAAATCACGGTAGGTAT
>NZ_DKSP01000132.1:0-6477 GCF_002472745.1 Sphingobacterium sp. UBA7253
GCAATCTGTAAACAATTAAAACTTGGTAACATCAGTATATCGAATGCTATATTTCTGGTTTTCCCAGACAGTGCACTTTATATCCCACAAATTGGCTATCAGATCAATGGCATAATAGGCTTCCCAGTCATAGAAGCACTGCAAGAAGTACAGCTTACACAAGATGATTTTTTTATCGTACCTAAGAGACCTACAGTTACAAAGAAGGCTTCAAATCTTGCAATAGATGGGTTATCACCTCTTATTGCCATTGATGGAAAGCACTATACCTTTGATACGGGAGCGGAAAATACAATCCTTTATGCGCCATTTTACGAAACCTACAAACAGCATATCGAAAAATATGGTATACCGACCAAAGTCGACATGGGCGGCGCAGGGGGTAACGTTGAATATGATGGCTTTGTCATACAACATACATTCCATATCGGCGATAAACCGATCGCTCTTAAAAAAATAAACCTATTAAAATCGAAAATCAAGAATGAAACTGTATATGGAAATATAGGACAAGATATTATCCGCCAATTTTCTAAAATGACACTTAATTTTAAAGACATGTTTATCCATTTTAATTAACAGGAATCTAAAACTAAAATGGATAAAAAGGAAACCCCAAATTTAAAACTAGTAAAATTGAGCTCAGTTTCGTCTCATAATTATACTTCATAAAAACACCCTAAAAGTTTTGTCCAGCTTTTAGGGTGTGATGCTTCTATAGATTTATGGAACAATTATGCGGAGTAGGTCACTGCATTAAAACCCTTCTTCTTGATAATTTCAATTATTTCTTCTTCCGAAACGCCTTCAGATTTTACAGTCAGAATTTTGTCTGCATTTGTGGTGTCAACATTCCATTCACAGATACCGTCCACACTATCCAGATCTGCACTTACTTTGGATACACATCCCCCACAAGTGAGGTTTGTTTTGAATTGAAGTTCTTTGCTTTCCATGTTGTATAATTTTAATGTTATTAATCTATTTAATTATCTGTACAAATATCCCTTTAATTCAATTGGCTATACTTATAGTTTTTCTATTTTGTTTTATAATATTTATCGTTTAAAACACGGTCTACAGCTTAACCATCGGTAGCTATTTTTTCCAGCGAAGCCGCAAGCTATTACTGACAACACTTACACTGCTCAATGCCATTGCAGCTCCAGCTATCATCGGGTTTAAAAGGAAACCATTGAATGGATACAGAATGCCTGCAGCGAGGGGAATTCCAATTAAATTATAAATAAATGCCCAAAACAAGTTTTGCTTAATTGTTGCGACCGTTTGTTTCGAAAGTCGAATTGCCTGGGGTATCTTCGTCAAATCAGAAGAAATAATTGTCATTTTCGCTACATCCATTGCAATATCACTTCCTTTTCCCATTGCAATACTGACATCGGCTGTTGCTAAGGCTGTACTATCATTAATACCGTCCCCAACCATAGCGACCACCTGCCCCCTTTGCTGCAATTCCTTAACAAAATCAGCTTTGTGTTCTGGCAACACCTCGGCTTTGTAATGCTGAATCCCTGTTTCCGCAGCGATGGCCCTCGCTGTAGCCTCGTTGTCACCAGTCAGCATATATAGTTCAATTCCCATTGCTTGCATCTCCTTGATTGCACGTACAGAAGTTTCCTTAATCTGGTCCGCAATGGCAATTACAGCTAATGCAGTATGACTATTGGCAAACCAGATCACTGTTTTCGATTGATTTCCCCATTGAGTAGCATGTTCCGTCAATTCTGTCGAAATTGTAATCCTATTTTCATCCAACAACCTCCGATTCCCTACATAGTAAGTTTCGATTCCTTCACTGCCTTTTACCCCCTTCCCCGTAATACTTTCGATAAAGGATATTGGAGTAACTTTCACATCATTAAAATACCCTACAACAGCTTCTGCCAATGGATGTTCTGACTGTTTCTCCAAGCTTAACAGGATACCTTTCAAATTATCTTCATTATTTTCCCAATACACGTCAGTAACAACAGGTTTTCCCTCCGTAATGGTACCGGTTTTATCCAAAACAACTGCACTTACCTTTTTGGCCAGCTCCAGACTTTCCGCATCCTTAATTAAAATGCCCCGTTCAGCTCCCTTACCCACTCCAACCATGATCGCTGTAGGAGTTGCTAAACCTAGTGCACAAGGACACGCAATAACTAAAACCGTTACTGCCGCCAACAAACCCTGTACCAGATGGTTTTCTCCATCTAAAGTAAACCACAGTAGAAAAGTTAAAATAGCAATACCAATGACAACAGGAACGAATACACCAGCAATTCGATCGACCAGTTTTTGTACAGGAGCCTTACTTCCCTGTGCATCCTGTACCATTTTAATGATCTGTGCAAGCATTGTTTCCCGCCCAACTTTTGTAGCTTTGAACTGAAAACTTCCCTTTTGATTGATCGTCCCTGCAAATACCTGTTCATTTCCCGTTTTTAAAACCGGGACCGGCTCTCCGCTTAACATACTTTCGTCAACATAGGAATTTCCACTGATAACAACACCATCGACAGCGATCTTCTCCCCTGGTTTTACCAAAATGATATCGCCGGTATGAACGGCTTCTATAGGAACCTGACGCTCTACTCCATCCGATTGAATGACCATAACCGTCTTCGGCTGCAACCCCATTAGCTTTTTAATGGCAGATGAGGTGTTACCTTTGGCCTTTTCCTCCAGCAATTTACCCAATAAAATAAAAGCAATGACAACTGAGGCGGCCTCAAAATATACATGTGCATGCAAGCCACGTTGATGCCAAAATTCAGCAAAGAGCATATTAAATACGCTAAAGATGTAGGCTATCCCCGTGCTCAACGCAACAAGTGTATCCATATTGGCCGAGCGGTGTTTCGCTTGTTTCCACGCATTGACAAAAAAGTCCTTACCTAGCCAAAGAACTACGGGTGTAGAAAACAGCCACATAATAGGATTTGCGTACGGCATATCCATAAAGAACATACCAATTACAACTACGGGAAGCGATAGCAATACTGCCCATCGTGTTTTGATTTTAAGCTTATGAAATTTAGCTGCGTGAATAGCCTCCAATGTTTCCTGCTGTGTAGATTCATCTTCGATTAATAAATCATAGCCACCAGCCTGGACTGCTTTCTGAATTTTTAAATGATCCGTAATATTAGGCAAATATTCAACTGTAAGATTTCCAGTTGCAAAATTTACAGACGCATTGACAACCCCTTGTTCATATTTCGCCATACTTTCGGCGCTACTGGCACATGAGGCGCAAGTCATCCCAAGAACTGGAAATGTTTTGGTCAATGTAGAAACACCATAACCAAGATCTTTGATCGTCTTTACACTGCTAACGACCGCTTCACTATCTTTAGGTACGATAGCAGCTCTATGGTTATTCAATTCCACCCGATAGCTCGTCAAGCCTTTGACCTGAGCTAGTCCTTTTTCGACAATTGAAGCACAATGTTCGCTTTCAACATCTTCTAAAGGTAGATAAACCGTATCTTTATAAATATCTGTCGCCATAACTGATTGTTTTATTTTACACAACAAATTTGGCAACAAATAACATCGAAATCATTACACAATTAGGGAATTGATTTGTAATATTTATTCGATAATACGATACGACAGGTTAAACTCAATTCTTCTTTAGCTTTCCACTTCCTCAACAAAACCATAGATAATATAATCACCGCGCTCTTCGAGTTTAATCGTTTCCATTCCACTCCAGTCGGATGCATTGGTATTTTCATCGATAAAATTTTGAATTCTGTCAAATGCGACACCAATCTTTGTTTTCCCATCGGCATAGATCTGATATTTCGCAGAGGTCTGCCAGCTTACTTTTTTTCTAAATAACCGTAAACCTTCTCTTTTCAAAAAACTGTGCATTTCATTCGATAAATTCATATTCTCATTTGTTTTACGCGCTCACACTACTCACCTATTTATTTGGCAGATGCTTTTCTGGTCAAGGACTTACCTCAAGCCTTCTCATTAGTTTATCTATTTACGCAACACGGTTTTAATGGCTAAAGAAATGGTTTTTCGCTGCTAAAATAGATAGCCCTAAAATAATGAACCTGATAGAATCCTACAATAATGCCGTCACTATTTCATCGTACTCAAATGCTATTTTGTCGAATTTTCCAACAGCATACGATGGACCTTCTTTCAATGCTGATTATAATCTAGCAGACGATTTGAACAGCATCTAATACACGGCGAACAGAAATAGGAACAGGCGCTATTTTTTCGTCGAATAGATTCTTTAGTTCGTCCGATTCATTTTCAATTCTGTCGATATTTTTCGTTGTTCTTTTCCATAGAAAGCACATTTGTTTACAATTTAAACGTATAACTATGGAAAACATTGAAAATTTTTTAGCGGAGGATTTTGTATTGGATGTACAAAATGTCTGCGTGGTCGAACCGATCTCATTTTTTGATTTTGATGATATGGAACTGGTAACTATTAAGACAGTTACATCTTCAAAAGTAATATAAAAGAGGATAATGCTGTGAGGGCGTTCTGGTAGGCGCCTTTACAGCAATCGTCTTTATTGCCTACTAAATAAAAAAAGAACCGAGTATATGACTTCACCCAAGCTTAAATGTATTCTTATTGAGGATGAACCCTTGGCGACAAAAAAAATAGTTGAATACATTCACATGTTTCCAGATCTTCAATTGATAAAGATGGTTGAAGACATTGAAAATCCAGCATTATTTAGTCATGATCTAAAATCTGCAGACATCCTATTCCTCGATCTCATTGTTAGCGGCGGTAATATTAATACACTTGCCGAATTGATCGCCGATATTCCTATCCTGATCATAACGTCCGCTGTGTCACGCTGGCATTATCCGGAATTTATCAAAAACAGAAAGCATTTTGCACTACAAAAACCAATTTCGCCCGAAATGTTTCAGTCCTGTATAAAACAAGTCATGCAATACTAGTCCTACTAATTCATGTCATTATTCCACTTATCCGATTATTTTCTTCTGCGCACGCCGCTGCTTCCAGCTGCATTTGCCGTTGATCTTTTAACGATAAAAGAGAGACATGAAATAGAAGAAAAACTTCGTCATTTGTTTCAAAATGAGCAATTAAAAGAAGCCCTATTTCTGGCAAGCCCTGCCTTCTCAGTAGAAGTTCAAAAATGGCTTGAATACAAGAAAGAGAGCAGCTCAAAAATGATCGCTTCACTACTCAAATATGCGATTAGGATGAGCACTAGAAGTACGCCTTTCGGTTTATTCGCAGGGGTATCTTTTGGGAACATTGCCGTCTCCGAAAAAAAGGTATCGTTAATTAGGGCTAATGCGAATAAAGCTGTATTAAAACTGGATGCCACCATTTTGACAGGAATTATTGAACAGCTATCAAAAGATAAAAGAATTTACAGTCAACTCTATTATCGTATCAATCCGACCTTATACTTAGATGGTAAATATTACAAATATTATCAAAAAGTGTCAAATGGGAAGAAAGGACAGCATATCCTGAAACGCATAAGGCTTACCCCAGTTTTGGATCGAGTCATCCAACACTTTGAACGTAATAAGAGAACCAGCCACTATCAATCATTAATCGATCTGCTGCAAGGTCTTGGAGCATCAACAACGCATGCGCCCCTATTCGTCAATAACCTCATCAGCCTTGGAATCATATCTTCTGAATTACAGCCCAATGTAATTGGCCGAGGTTATCTGGATAGCCTGATAACGACGCTTGAAAGAGTGGATAAGGCGGAAAATTATTTAAATCCTTTATTAACGATAAAAAGATGGCTTCATAGTTCTCAATCTGTCATTGAGATCCGAACCGCCATCCTTAAATTATTGCAGCCTTTGGCTCCAGATCTCGATATGACCAATTCGTTACAGGGGGATCTCCTCATGGGGATGGAAGAAAATAATTTATCAGATACCGCATTAAATCACATAAGAGATCAATTTCAGGATTTACTACCACTTTGCAGCCAGGCTAAGTTAACAGATTTTGACCAGTTTAGAGCTGCGTTCTCTGTTAAATATGAAGATAGAATGGTCCCGCTAACGACAGCTCTAGACCCCGATATTGGGATTGCTTACGGACGTCAAGAAGGTGTTTACAATATAACGGATGAAATACTCGGGGATGTTAAAAACATCACTCCGACGGGCGAAAAAAAATATGGGGACCACCATTATCAAGATCTGGTCATTGAAAAATTTGTAGCAAGTGTAAAAAATCAATTCACCGAAATTCGGCTGACCGGCAAAGATCTAGATCATATCGCTAAACAGCGTAAACAAACAGCTCATACTATCCCTTCTTCATTCTATGCCATCGGCAATCTCCTTAGAAGTTCATGTCAGGAAAATTTATTCTTCAATCTAGGTACTATTGGTGGTTCGTCATCAGGAAACTTAATTTCCAGATTTGCACATTTGGATGAAGAATTGCATAACAAATTAAAAGAATCGGCCAACAAA
>NZ_DKSP01000237.1:0-982 GCF_002472745.1 Sphingobacterium sp. UBA7253
TTGGGATGCAATCGTAAAGTCACCCCCTTTGGCATCAGCATAGAGCGGAAAATTTCGTCCATAGTAGGCCACATTTGCCATTTTACTCATTAATCCATTCATAATAACCTTTGCGTCAGCAGCAGTTTGGATGGAGGTATTGGAGTCCCCCATATTGGTCGGTGTGACATCCAAAAAATTGCTACAAGAGCTGATTGCTAATGATATTGTTATGCACGAGGCAATAAAAAGCTTTTTCATAATACTGTTTTTTTTCATTAAAAACTAAATTCAACACCGAAAGTGTAGGTTTTTGCCAATGGTGTTTCCCAGCCCCGCGTACCAAATTGGTTAACTTCTGGATCCATATACTTGTATTTCGAAACAGTCAATAAATTGCTTCCATTGAAAAATACCCTTGCATTGGAGATGCCAGCTCGTTTTAAAAATTCATTTGGTAATCTATAGCTCAACGAAATGTTCTTTAATCTAAGATATGACGCGTCAAACAGTTGTCTACTGCTGATCTGGTTCACATCTTCCAGATCTCTTCCGGTAACCATTGGGTAAGTTCCATCCGTATTTGAAGGTGACCAGCTATTTTCTGTAAAATAAGCGGCATGAATTCGTTCCCAATAATAGCCGTCATCGGCAACATCTTTGGATGTCGCATCATAAAGTTTGCCGCCAATTTTATAAGCAAAGTTCAATCCCAATGAAAAGTTTTTATAATCGATGTCAGAATTTATACCGCCATATAGTTTAGGATTAGCATTTCCGATGATGGTTTGTTTAGCTTTTTTGTAATCATAACTTGCAGCTTTTCCGTTAAAGATAAAATCGCCATCAGTGCCGTCGTTTGTATACCAGACGTTTTTGCCATTGGTTTGATCGGTACCTGCCCATTCTAGACCAAAGAATGATAAAGACGATTCTCCTTCGCGATAAATAAATCGAGCTCTATCGTCTCCACCTGTGGGATCATACCAGACGATATCACGTC
>NZ_DKSP01000237.1:1014-4689 GCF_002472745.1 Sphingobacterium sp. UBA7253
ACGTCCACCATATAGTTTTGTAATCTTGGATTTGATGATTGCTGCATTTGCACTTAATGTCCATTTCCAATTTTCATTTTTAACAATATCTGACCCCAGTTCAATCTCTATACCTTTATTGTTCATTTCGCCAACATTTCGCAATATGGAGCCGAAACCGGTAATTGTGGAGATCGGAACATTCTGTAAAAGATCCTTCGAGTCTCTGTTAAAATATTCAATTGTACCGAATAGTTTATTGTGGAACAGACCAAATTCCAAAGCGATGTTTGTGGAGTAATTTTTCTCCCAAGCTACATCCGGATTGCCTAAATTATTAAGCCCACCACCTGGCTGCGTCATATATTTGTTGGAATAACTTGTTAAATTGCGCCAAGCAAAAAGATCCGTAGGTAATGTTCCATTTACCCCATAGGAACCTCTAATTCTTAGGTTATTGATTTCCTCGATCTGTTTAATAAAAGATTCCTTGGCTAAATTCCAGGAAGCTGCTAAAGACCAAAAGTTGCCCCAACGAGGGCCTGGTGCCAAGCGGGATGAACCGTCCCTTCTAAAAGATGCCGAGGCAAAATAGCGTTCATCGTAGTTATATTCCGCCCGCGATAGTACAGACATCATATTATTGCCCCAAGAATAGGCCGACGCATCCAATATACCTGCAGTGGCGACTGTATGAAGTGATGAGGATGGTAAATCTTTACCTGTAGCACGGATAAAATCCGTCGTGTTTTTTTCAGCTTCGAAACCAGCTAATAACCCGATATTATGCAAGCCAAAGCTCTTGTTGTAATTGGCGGTTGTGGATGATACCAATTTTTCAATAGACGTAGACACCTCTGTGACCCGGCCATTGTCTGCCATACCGTTATAATGTTTAGCGCTATAATAGATATGATCTTTGACCTCGGTTCTGTCATAGGAGAAAATGGTCTTCAATGTAAGTTCAGGTAACAGCTTTAATGATAAAGATTCTATAGCTGATAATTTACTTGTTTTCGAAGAGTTTTCCCATTCCTTGTTGTAATACAATGGATTATAAGCGAGACTACCATAACGTGCTGTATATTCGTTACCTGTTTTATAATCAGTTGGCCAATACATCTGCCATAATAAATTACTCGCTTGATACAGGTAATTTGTTCCTGTATTTCTGGTGTCATTCATCCCGATAAGCTTGTTTTTAGCGTAGTTGACGTTTGAGCCAAATTCAAGATATTTGCCAATCTTTTGCGTTAAATTAATCCGACCATTGATTCTGTCGAAGTTATTCTCAATAATCCTGCTTTTGTCTTGGGTGTACCCTAAAGACGCGTAGTAATTGGTTTTTTCTGTTGCTCCGCTTACCGAGATATCGTTGCTGTTGAATATCCCGGTTCTAAACAATGCTTTGTTCCAGTCATAATATTGACCATCTCGATTCTCTACACCATCTGTTTTTCCTGAGATATGTACATTTTCCCATTGTGAGGTTCCATCCGTGCTGAATTGATAGCCATGAATACCAAAACCATAAGAAGAAGTTGGTTTACCGTAATTTGCCGAATTTGGATTCCAGTCCAAAGAATTTAAGCGAAATAAGGTGTTTTTATTCGCCTGTTCAGCCGTTTGACCAGCTGCTATTCTAGAGTCGTATAAAACACTATAGAGCATATTGATTTGATCCTGTACCGAAGCAGGTTCATTATTTTTGGTTGCCCAGGAAGGACTAATGCCGATAGAGGACTTGACATTGATCTTTGGATCTCCGTTTTTCCCCTTTTTTGTGGTGATGATGATGACACCGTTTGCCGCGCGGGAACCATAAAGGGAAGAAGCGGCAGCATCCTTAAGCACAGAAATAGATTCGATATCGCTGGGATTTAATGTGCTCATGACGTTGTTCGTATTGACAATATAGTCGCCCATCTGTCCGACACTACCCGAAATGACTGGAACACCGTCAATGACATAGAGTGGCTCGTTCGACGCGTTCATGGAGCCTATGCCTCGAATGCGTATAGCTGAAGTTGCACCTGCCTGACCAGATCCATTTGACATTTGCAGACCTGCAACACGGCCAGTAAGAGCTTTTTCAAAAGAAGTGACAGGTTGTTTATCAATGGCATCTGATTTTACTTGTGCTGCCGAACCTGTATAGGTACTCTTTTTAGCCGTTCCGTAGGCAATGACAATGACTTCGTCCAATGCCTGTTCATCACTGCTGAGTGAAATACTAATGGTTTTTCGGCCATTGACCTGAATTTCTTGTGGACTATAACCTACTGCAGAGATACTTAATATCGCGTTGGTGTTTGCGTTTAGCGTAAACAGGCCATTTTCGTTTGTTGAGGTTCCTTGGTTAGCGCCTTTTACATTAATTGTAACTCCGCTAATTGGTTTTCCGTTGCTGTCTGTTATTTTACCAGCAATTTGGATCTGTTGCGCATATAAAGACTGCATCGAACTACAGGCTATGAGACACAACGTTGTGAGCACATGTTGTTTCATAAAAGTGTGAATTGATTAATTTAGTTTGTTAATATTTTGGTGCTGTCGGATGTTGGTCAAACTTGCGAAAGCAATTCAGTGCAATCTTTTTTTTAAGAAAAAAACATTGCACTGAATATAGGGTTATTTCCTTAAAATTCCAATTCCAGGACGGTCGGGAAGAAGGCAATTGCCATTGACAACGGTCATACCGTCATAAATGTCATTTCCGATCAATAAAGCACCATCTAAATCAGCCCAGTCTGTTAGGGGAGCGAGTTGTGCTGCTGCACTGATTGCACAGGATGTTTCGGTCATGCAACCGATCATAACTTTCATTTCCAGAGAACGCGCAAGCTCAGCCATACGTTTGGCCTCCCGCATGCCAGTACATTTCATCAATTTGATGTTGATACCCGAATACACACCCTTTAATGCGGGGACATCCACAAGACGTTGACATCCTTCGTCGGCAATAGTTGGGATAGGGCTATGCTCAGTAAGCCATGCATTGTCGTCTATCTGCTCCTTAGGCATTGGCTGTTCCAAGAAAGAAACATTTCTTTCTGCAAGCCAATGTGCCATTTCGAGAGCCTCTTCACGTGTTTTCCAACCTTGATTGACATCGGCACACAATGGTCGATCGGTAACCTGACGGATAGTATCGATGATCATTTTATCCGTATCGAGACCCAGCTTTACTTTCAAAATTTTAAATTGATCCGCTTCCGCTACCTTTTTACGGATCATTTCTTCCGTATCAATCCCAATAGTATAGGATGTCGGAGGGATAAGATCCGGATTTAATCCCCATATTTTATAATAAGGTTGATTCATTATCTTCCCTAATATATCATGTAATGCAATATCAATAGCGGCTTTTGCTGCGGTATTTTTCAATGCAAGCTGATCGATATAATGGAGAATCTCCTCAGTTTGAAAAGGAGAGTTGAAGCCTGTCAGATCGATCTGATTAAGGAATGATAAGACACTTTCCTGCGATTCGCCTAGATAGGGTGGCATACTCGCTTCACCATAACCGACAATGCCGTCATACTCTAGCTCGGTCAATACAACCGGTGTTGTGCTTCGACTAAATGAAGCTACAGTGAAGACATGGCGCAAAGTTAGCGTGTAAGGTCTAAACCTCAATTTAAAGGTTCCAAAATCTTTACTAATCCATTCAGATTGATTGCTCATCACTATGTT